>CAMNII010000003.1 GCA_946540435.1 uncultured Prevotella sp. | reverse complement strand
AATGGAAGTGATAGTCACCCTTGTCCGGCTCGTCTATCACGATGCTGCCAGTATCAGGCTGAAACTTGAAGTTGCGGATGCTGTCAAGTTCTATGTCTTTCATTACGTCAGGAAACATACGCTTAATGAAGATGGCGCGTACTTCGCCCGTATAGTCTTTCTTGCTGCCCAGTCTCTCGGCTACATTCCAGACAAAGTGCCGTAGGTCAAGGGTGGTAAGAGTGGACTTCAACCTGATGGGTACAGGAATATGCTGCCAGTCATCGGCCCACTTTCTTATTGCATCAAGGAGTTTTTCCAACTCATCATTATCATAGATATATGGTGACATGGTATGAGTTACATATTCCATGATGGCTTCGATGGTATTCTGTCGCCTCTGTTCCTGCTCACGCTGATACTCCTTGCAGCGTTGAGCATATAGGTCAGGCTGCTCTGTACTCGTCTCTGTCGTATCTGTAACCTCTTTTGTTGGTTCTGCTGAATCGGAAATTTCATACTGTGTATTAAAAGATGGTGATTTATATGAGAAAGTTGCACTAAATGAAAATGAGGAGGGGTATTCTGTCGTTAGTCGTTATGATTGGAGTGGCAACAAACTGACTTCGTATGTTTTAGACAAGAAATTAATTTACATTGCATACAATAAAAATACAGACATTCTTTACGCAATTAGTGCTGCAGACAGATTGTATTCTTTTAAACTAAGATAGAAATGAGATATAAGTTTATTCTGGTTTTATTTATTACAGGGCTGCTTCTGTCGTGTAACAGAAATAATAGGATTGACAATGAAGATTTAAGTGGGATTATCATATGCAAAGATGAACTAACCCAAGGTAAAAAGCCATATCTCTACCACATCAGCAGACAGGATTAATCAACTGCTAAAAAAACAAAAAAAACGAGTGCTTGGCTTGTTTCGTAGATAAAAAAGCACTAATTTTGCAACATTATCAAGAATGAATTAATTAAAAATTAAAAATAATGAAAAGTTTGCTCCGTAACAATAGGAGATTTAACAGTAGGATGTTCCAATCATATTCGCAAATAGAGTCTACTATGAGAACTATTCGTTTTTATTTCATTTTTGGCATAATTGTTTTAACCTGCAGCTGTTCAAAATCATATAGTCCAAGCTCAGAAGAAGTGGTGCTTGACCCTGCCATCTTAAATACAGCCTTGGAATTAAATGTTGAAAAAGAAACCACATTAAGTAATTTAGGCGGTGTCGAAGCAGCCTATGTCTATGAAGACTCTATTATCATCACTCATAACAGAGGCCGGCAAGAAGAAGGTTTCATAAAAGTCTTCGACAAGAATTTCAATTTGATAAAAGAGTTATTCAGGGAAGGCAACGGAAAAGACGAATTAATATCTGCACTTGTTTCTTGGAATGGTTTTTCGCTAATAGTCAACGATTTTTTAAAGGGCCAAATAGCGAATGTTGACTTAGACAAACTCCTGAGTGACAAACAGTATATCCCTTCTATCATTACTTATCAAGATAAGTTGGTATTCACTGTCTGTGTTGAGGACGACTCAACTTTAGTCATGGCGAACCCTTTTTATTTCCATGATGAAAAGACTGGCATCCAGCAGGGAGACAGAAGACTTATAAGGACAACGCCTGATAAATCTGAAATCGCTTCCGTTAAATATCCTTTTAACACGTTTAACGTTTCTGGTCAAGGTTTTCTCATTCCATCACCAAGTAGGGATACCTACCTTTATGCATCGCGTTCAGAATCTGCTGTTGAGGTGTATAATAAAGATTTGTCTTTGCAGAAAACCATCTATGGTCCCAAAACTATAGCAGCAGACTACCGAACAGAGCCTGTTCCTCAGAACGACACGCAAGAAGTGCTCTATCAAAACCAACATCTTGAAGCATACACAAGTTGTTGTTCGGACAGTGAACATGCCTATTTCCTATATTACGGAAATCTGTTCACCCCTGGTGAAGAAGAAGCTGGCAGCGAAACATATATCCTGCAATATGATTGGGATGGTAGCCTTTCTAATTGTTATGTAACGAAACTAATGCTTAGGACTATCTCCAAAGGAAGAGGTGAGCACGTATTCTATGGCAGTTTGCTCGACGATGAGGGTGAAGTACATTTGGTAAAACTGAATACTGGTGAATAGTTTTTTAAGTCGAGGAGGAGGCTAACATGCCGCATAAAAGTTTTAATTCGAAAGTATGCTTTTTAGCGTGCATATTGCCATGCCTCCTTACATTCTCATGTACTTACCAAGACGTTTCATCCTCAGCATTCCTGACTTTTCTCGAAAAGGAAAAATTAGTAGAACCATTTACAGATCAAGAAATTATTCTAAATGAAAGAGACCTTCCACAAACAGACAACATCATATATCTCTTGAATTCCCATTGCTCCATCTGCATTGCCCAATTAATATCTTTCTGTAAAAACATCGAGAGGCTTAATGGTAATTTTTTGCTAATCGTTATCATTGACGAAGGTGAGACTGCGCTTGTTGACTTTTATATCAGCGAGATAAAGCTAAAATTAAAAGAAAAAATCGTGCTAAGAGAGAATAAAGAGTATAAGTATCTCCCACTAAGGATTGACAATGAAGATTTAAGTGGGATTATCATATGCAAAGATGAACTAACCCAAGGTAAAAAGCCATATCTCTACCACATCAGCAGACAGGATTAATCAACTGCTAAAAAAACAAAAAAAACGAGTGCTTGGCTTGTTTCGTAGATAAAAAAACATTAATGTTTGCAACATTATCAAGAATGAATTAATTAAAAATTAAAAATCATGAAAAAATATTCTTTTATTATTCTTTGTCTCTTGCTTTTATGCATCGTTTATTCTTGCAAGACCGATACATATTCTTGTCAGGGAGAAAAAAAACTCCAAATATCATCCCTTACTCTTGACACGATAAATGTCACTGCACCGGAAAACACCAGCTATTACGGAATGTCAGGGCTAAGTGGCGACTCTTTGTTCTTCTACGACAAAGCCCTCTCCTATCTCTACCACATATCCGTAGACGGCAAGACCGGAAGCAGGAAATTAGGTCTTGGACATAGTTCGAAAGAACTTCCCTGCAAAAACCTTGATGTCTGTTACGACAATAAAGAACAGAAATTGATTGGTTTGGGAAGCACTCTCGATGTCTATATCTACGACGAGCCCAAGGATGTGGTCAGGAAATTGGATTTGGCATCTGAAGAAGGAAAGAAAGATTATACTTCTCCTTATGCTTACTCAACATGGGACGAATTCATCATGTATGCCAATAACGGAAAAGTATATTATAACATACTTGGTGAAGCGGAAGGAGCAAGAATAACTGACGAGGAGGATTATTTCAAGAATGCCGCCATTCTAATGGAACTTAACCTGAAGACAGGCGTGCAAAAGCCTGTAGGCCACTACTCTGACTATTACGATCAAAACAAGAAGCACGTTCGCCATCTGCCTCACATATATTTTGACATTGATGATGACGGAACCTTTTATGTAACATTCCAGGCGGATCCCTCCATCTACCATTACAGTAAAGATTTTGAATTATTGGATACTTTTGGATTTGAGGGGACCGATATGGATACCCACTACTCAGAATGTGCATTGGGGGCAGAAGGGTTTGGAAATGCCTATGTGCAGGACATGGACAAAGTGGGCTACTACTACTGGCTTAAACGCGCCAATGGATATACATTTCGCAGCTACCGAACCTCGGGCGACGCTGTCAATGACAGACTTCAGGTCTATGACTGCGAATATAACCTGATAGCCGATGTTGATGTTCCGAAAAACTTCCGTGTAGCAGGATACATCGCCCCCTATTTCATTACGCAAATAAACACTCCGGAAGAGGAAGACAACCTCTATTTCTATAGGTTCAAACTATAATGACAGAGAATATATCCGTGCCAGTCGGATGAACGTTTCATGCAGACAAATGCGAGGGGGACATGTTACAAATGATATTAAAACCACATAAGTTTCCCATGAAATCAATAAAGACAACACCCGCGTTAGTAATTGTTTCATTTCTTTCTTTTGTTTTTGTAGGATGTAAACAGAAGGAATTTTTTAAGGGAGATTTGAATTCTTTTACTTGTGTTGAAGACACCTGTTTTATCAAAGGTAAAGTATTGCAGATAGATTCGTTACACTTTGATTATTTTGGAGTTTGCGACTCTTTGGCGCTGTTCTATTCTCCGATGCGCAATGATTTTGCATATGAGGTATACAATGTGAATACAGGCAAGAAGGTGGGTAACTTTTGTCCTTTAGGACATGGGGGCAATGAGTTTGTTTCCATATCACCGATAACACAGATTTTCAAGGAAGGTGATAAAGTTAGACCATTGAGTGAGCCGCATGTTCTTTGACGACACCTCCCGACACCTTTTCTGCAGCCATATGGATCGGACAGAACTATACTGTTATGACATTCTGCGCATGATGGAGTATGTAAACAAGGAAGGGAAAAAACATGTTGATGAAGTGGGTGTATAGAATTTCGGCTATCTCTCTTGGCGTTGCTACCGTTACCATTTTCCTGTATGGAATGTGGCTGCTGTGCCGTGCATTCTTATTTGACCAGTTTGTCATTCCAACAGACTCCATGCGGCCCACGCTGATACCAGGTGACAGGGTAATCGTAGACAAGACCATTATGGGTGCGCGCATCTATTCTGACTTCAACTTTAATCCTAAGGGCGGTGAACTGAGATGCTGGCGGACACGTGGAACCAGAAGTCTCAGACATAACGACATTGTCGTCTTCAATTTCCCGCATCACGATGGGAAAATCAACTTCATTATCAATAATGTATTCTGCAAGCGTGTATTAGCCCTGCCGGGTGACACCATCTGGACGGAAGACGGATTTTACAAGAACAACAATTATAAGGGTGTTCTCGGCATTGAAAGTGAGCAGCAACGGTTTTCACAGAAGGCAGATTCCCTCTTGCCCAATGAAGTATTGAATACTTTTCCTTTCGATGATGAGCATATACCCTATACGACAAAGAACATGCATCCAGTGTATGTTCCACGTCGGGGAGATATTATAGACATTACTCCATACGAGGCCGCCTATTACAGGATGCTCCTTGAATGGGAGACGGGAAAACAAATATCATGGGACTGGGAGACCGGAAGTGTTTACGCAGACGGGAATCCCTTTCCCAAACATGAATTCAAGCACAACTGTTACTTCATGGCTGGCGACAACGTACTTGATTCCAATGACTCCCGCTATTGGGGACTTGTGCCGGAAGAATATATAGTAGGCATTGTGACACGCATCTCTTATTCCAAGAATCGAACAACCAACAAGCTCAGGTTTGACAGACTACTGAAAAAAGTACCACGCGAGCTACCAACAATATAAAATAATGAAGAAGGCAATCATAAGCTATCAACCATCAAAGAATAAGTGGACCATCTGCTCCCATCTGGGTTGCGGACTGCTCTTAGTTATTCTTTTGAGAATCGTCGTGCTGCCGACAGAGCCCCGATGGTCAAGAGCCGACATCTGGCTGTCGTGGACTCTTCTCAGTTTGTTTGCCTTTGCGACCGTTTTTTCCATCGCCTATTTGATACAACGCCGAACAGAAGGAAAGAGGATCTGGAACCGTATAGACTTACTTATCATTATTTGGTCTATATACTACATCCTGCGCATTTGGTTGGGAGGAGAATATCCTTGTGCTACTACGTTTCTTAAGACGTTCGAAGTCATATTACTGTATTTTGGACTTCGCTGCATACTACCCCTGCTGCGAATGCCATCAGACTATTTATTGATCGGGCTGTTAGTATGCGCTGTTTATGAATCCGTGGCAGGATTCACACAATTAGCCAGTGGCAAAAGCCGACACTTCCTTTATTTCCTGACGGGCACCTTTCTTAACCCTGGTCCTTACGCAGCATTCCTTGTGATGGGTGCAACTATTGCCGTGGCATGGTTGCAGGATTTGGAAAAAGGTTGGGGCAAAACCATCGTTACGTTCGTTGCCGTTTTGCCACTCATCCTGCTGCCTGCAACATGGAGTCGTGCCGCCATGCTTTCTCTGGCAATCGTGGTACTACTCATGTTCAGGAAATTCTATTGGCGTTGGCGATGGGCCCTGTGGACAGGGGCTACAATTGTGGCGGTTGCATTCTATTTTCTGAAACAAGGTTCTGCCGATGGACGACTGTTGACGTGGAGTGGCGCTCTCACCGCGTGGCAGCATCATCCTTGGTTTGGCGTGGGAATAGGAGGATTACAACATGCCGTTGCAACAGGAATCTCGGAACTTTATGAAAGCTATCCGTCGTCTCCGCTGTTTTCCACTGGTGGTGTGGCAGAATATGCGTTCAACGACCTCCTGACGATATTGACAGAGCAAGGTATTGCAGGAGCAATCCTTATAGTTTCCATAGTATGTTGCTCGATGATCAAGCTATGGAAGTGTAGCAAGCCGCTGTTCTATGGATTGTTGTCACTGCTGATTTTTTCATTATTCTCCTATCCCTTTGAGCTTTTACCATTTAGAATAATTACCATTTTGATTGTTGCGTGGGCAGCTTCGTCCCCCACCAATGAGGGTAAAGTTGAAAAAACGTGTTGGGGAACAGTCTTTTCACTGGTACTCTTGACGCTGGCATACCTAACGACAAAGGAAATCGCAATCCGCCATGTATCTGACAAGGAATATAGCCTGTTTGCCAGAATGGAGCACGAGGCGTTCATTAAAGATTTCTATGAGCTTCTGCCCTTGGAACGCGACAACGCACGCTTCCTATTTGACTTCGGAAAGACTCTTCGCAAACAAGGCAGATACAACGACAGCAACGACATGCTCCGACGAGGAACGCGGGTCAGTGCAGACCCGATGTTCTATGTCATCATGGGCAACAACTATATGGACATGGGGGAGTTTGACCTTGCAGAACAACACTATCGGAAGTCCTTCTCAACATTACCGAATCGTCTCTATCCCCTCTATCAACTCATGCTACTGAACAAAGCATGTGACGATGCCGACAAGACAACATTTTATGCAAGAAAAGTAATTTCATTTAAGGAAAAGGTAGCTTCTCCTGCTACACAAAAAATGAAGGAGGATGCCCGTTTGTATTTACAACAACAGAAAGACTGTTATATATCGGAATGAATAAAAAGATTATCTCCCCTGTAGCAATACTGATAATGCTCCTGCTGTCTTGTGGCAGAAGCTCAGAAGAAGATTTGTTGGAACAGGCTCTGCGATTCGCTGGAAGCAACCGCCCGGAATTGGAAAAGGTACTGGTCAGCTATGCTAATGAGCCTTTGAAACTGGAAGCAGCAAAATTCCTGATACGGAATATGCCGGGGCACTATTCCTATGCCGACACGACAGCAGTTATATGCTATTCTAAAGAGGTAGACTCTATACTGACTGCCATGCACGATCTTCCGAAGGCTGTCATCCAACATGCCATAGACTCTTGTGCCATGAGGCATGGCATGGCCAGTCAGAAGATTGTTTTTGACTCGAAAGTAATTTCGGCAGATTTCCTAATCCGCAACATTGACAACGCCTTTGACGCTTGGAAAAATGGACCTTGGGCAAAACATCTCTCATTCGATGATTTCTGTGAATATTTATTGCCATATAAGGTAACGGAACTGCAGTTGATGGATGACTGGCGAGACAGGCTGAAAAGTTTCCATTCGGAAAACCTTAAAGACTTGTCATTGTGCGATGTCCACCGAGAACAGGCTTACTCGGCCTGCAGGAAGTATAATCAGGATTTACACGACAGTATCCAACCAGACCATTCGCTATCTGTAGCCTATCCGCCCGTGAAAGTAGAAACTCAGGCTCGCATACCCTTTGGCACATGCGACCAGTATGCCGTCATGGCTGCTCAAGCCATGCGAAGCCAGGGCATTCCCATCGTGCGCGATTTTACTCCGCAGTGGGCTTATCGCAGTCAAGGACACTCATGGGATGTCTTGTTGGCCAGCAACGGTATGCGCATACCATTCAGCGGCATCTGTACTAATCCTGGCGACCCCCATAAGATAGAAGAGAAAATGGCCAAAGTGTACCGATACACATATTCTATAAATCAAGAACTAAGAACGCTCAATCAGACGAAAGAATTTGTTCCTCGTCTCTTCAGAAATACATTCATGAAAGACGTAACGGAGGATTATTTGTCATGCACGGATATCAAGGTGAAGGCAATGAGTATAGGAAAGCAACATGCCTATCTCTGTCTATATGGAGAAAACGCATGGGAACCGATTGCCTATGGCCGTTTAAGAAAAGGAATGGCAGAATTCAGAAATGTCGGTTATAATTGTCTGTTTATTATCGTTCAATACGATGAGTATGGTCGGCAGCACCCTGTCAGTCTTCCCTTCGTCGTTCAATATGATGGAAGTATACGATATATAGAGGCAAGCGGTCAAACAACTCGTAATATGGAGCTAACGAGGAAATATCCCGTCTTGGACTATGTCTATTGGTGGCTGACAAGATTGGAAGGCGGAGAATTCCAGGCATCCAACGAGCCAGATTTCAAACACTACCATTTAGTCCACAAGATTACTGATTGCCGTGCCATAGGTTTCAAGGTTGCCGTCAACGACACGATACCGAATTGTCGCTATTGGCGGTATTATTCCGACAAGAAAGGAAATCTGTGCAATATGGCTGAAATCATGTTCTTTACGAGGGAACACGACAAGCCCCTCCGTGGGAAAGTCATCGGTACGGATGGCTCCTTATGGGACGATACGACCAAGGTAAAGGGAAAAGTATTCGACGGCGACCTTCTGACCATCTACGAATCCAAAGAGCCCGACTATGCCTGGGTCGGAATGGATTTCGGACGTCCCGTCAAGATGAGTCATCTGTTCTATTTCGGACGCGGCGACGGCAACTGTATTGAACCTGGAGATACATACGAGTTATTTCTGTGGGATCGGACAAGATGGAAAAGTCTCGGCAAACAGGTTGCGACAGAGCCGACTCTCATTTACAGAAACGTACCATCGGGAGGGTTGTTTCTGTTACGCGACCTAACGAAGGGACATGATGAGCGCCCTTTTACTTATGACGATAATCGACAGATATGGTGGTAATGAACAGACAGTACGTCAAGGATAACGTCCGCCCCCTTGCACGTACATAACAAACAAACGGTGGACAAAGAAACATAAAAATGAAGAAAAAAAAATTAATGATGCTGCCGTGCATTGCAGCCATTGCCATCGCTGGCTTCGTTGGCAAGCAGACCTTTTTGTCAAGTGCATTTGATAGTAACATTCTGTTAATGGCCGACATTGAAGCATTGACCGAGGATGAAACGACAGGCGGTGATTGGTATCTGCACTATTATCCATGTATATTTCCTGTTCTAACGGAAAGTCAAGCTTCATTCTTCAAAGTAAAAGTTGGAGCAAATGTAGACATCTCACACTTGACTCAATTTTTCAACCATGACGCAAGCAACGGTTATGGACCATGTGAGAAAGCTGAACAGATTACCTGCAATCAAGCCACCAACCAATTATTACAACAACTCCAAAATTTCTAAGCGATGAAAAAAAATATTATAAATTTTGCTATTATTGTTTGCATTGCATCCATGTACAGCTGTTCCGAAACCACCTTCTCGTCGACAGAAATTACGATTGGAAACAGCGATTCTTCCATAGAATTAAAGGACTGTTTTTCTTCTGCAAAAATTATTCCCCTCAAGGAGAATGCAGAAACGCCTATGGCTGACATATCAATCATGAAGTATCATGAAGGTAAATTCTATTGCACAGACACGCATGCTACTGCCATATGGGTTTTTGACAAGGAAGGAAACCAGACGGCCTATTTTGAGCACTTAGGCCATAGCGGCGGTGAATACACAAAGATTCTGGATTTTGACATTGTAGGAGAGGAACTCTGGATGCTGTGCAGCCCTGCCAAGATAATGAGAGTCGGATTGGCTTCTGAACAAATCAGCATACTCCCGTTAGACGAAGCAACCACTATGAACAGAATTTGCCACTATGACGGACTTACCTACTTATATGAAGAAGCAGAAAGGGCTGTTTACACTATAGACGGACAAGGGGAGACAAGCAGACTGTTCTCACAAGTACCACTTCCGATGGCAAGCAAAGAAATGCCGATGTTCTATCCTTGCAAAGACTGCTTGTTATACACCGCGGCGGGTGTAGAAGACATCTATAAAATTGACAAGGGCAATATAACCCGTTATATCACTGTCGACTATGAAGGCAAAGAAAATGCCATAGAAAGGTTTGCCGAAGCCAAGGTTCCTACTTTTGAAGAACGTATGAAACTCTCCTTCATGGATATTAAGAACATATTCGATCTTGGTGATCAGTATATGATTTCCTATGTGTTTAAAATGATCTATCGCGCATGCTTCATTGACAAGGAGTCAGGTAACCTTCTCAACGACGGTATACAATTAGGGTTCTTTGGCATACCAATCCTTGAGGCCAATGACAGAATATATGGCGTAGGATTCTACTCAAAGGAAAATCCTTTGGTTGATGAAAACCAGATACCTGTGTCAGTTGTGAACCAGCAGAATATCCCTGAAGATGGATGTAATGCCATTATAGAATATGAATTGTAATCTCGTAAACTATCTGTTGTATATATTGATGCCACTTTTGGTGTGCGTTGAATGTATGCCGACGCACACCAAAGGGGCATTGCCAACTTCCGAGAAATCAAACCTCTGTATATCCTTCCCTGATTCTTTAGAGATTATCTACGAGAATAGTGGCAACACGGAATCTTTGTCAGCTAATAGTTATGTTGTATTCATCCCAGCAACACAATGTATGGAATGTGATATTAAGTCAATAGAAAACTTTGTAGAATATACAGATAATTGCGAAAGCAAGAGAATGATAGTGGTATTGCCGGCTACAGCTGCTAATGATTACAAATTGCTGCACTACATCAAAACCTTGAGGTTTCTTGGGAAGATAGTCATTGATAAAAACGATTTATTTCCTCGTAGTAATGCGGCATTGACATCAGGAAAGAGCGAAGAAAGCTTTTATTGGGAAATAGACAGTGTAGGAAAGGTTGTGCAATGTTTTTAGACGAGGAAGACAAAAGCAAGAGGTAAGTGCTACAAAATGAATTCGTTCTTCCAACACCAAGGCAATAATTTTGCGAGCGTACGCGTTATTCTATTTAAGAAGGTATAAATAGACTTGAGATTGCAAATATGAATAAACGGTTTATATTGTTGTGGTGCATTGCACTGACATGGTTGCTACCCGGCATGGTGCAGGCACAAAAGGTAACACTTAACCATGCCATCAGAATAGCACAAGAGAATTCTCTTGATGCACAACTGGCTCGTTTCTCTTTTCAGGCAAGCTACTGGAATTATCGTAGTTTCAAGGCAGAATTTCTTCCGTCACTCAACCTGAACGGAAATCTTGCCAACTACAACCGTTCGCTCGTTGAAACCCGTAACTATGACGATGGCCGGCTGGCATACGTCAGCAACAACACGCTGAACAACAGCCTCACCCTCTCTCTGGACCAAGAGATTGCTGCGACAGGAGGTCGCATCTCGTTAATGTCCTATCTGCACAGACTCGACCAGTTCACCTACAAGGACCATACTTTCAACACGCAGCCACTACGCATCAGCTACACCCAACCATTGCGATCCTTCAACTCACTGAAATGGCAAAAAAAGACGGCCCCACTTGAATATGAGATTGCTCAGAAAAAATATACAACAGCCATGCAGGACATCGCCATCCGCACGACCACACTCTTCTTCAACGTATTGTCGGCCCAGTCGAACTATCAACAGAGCAAAGCCACGCTTGCCGACCGAGAAACATTATATGGGATGGCACAGAAACGTCTGGAACTTGGCACAACCACTAAGAGCGAGGTGCTGCAAATGGAGCTGTCGGTGCTGAATGCCCGCGTGGCAGAAGGGAACAACCGTATTTCGCTGAACGACGCCCTCTACAACCTGTTCTCCTATCTCCGACTGACCGACTATGCAAACGCAGAGCTTATACCTCCCAGTCTCGTTCCCGACATTATAGTAAATCTGGAGGACGTCCTTACAAAAGCTATCAGCAATTCCTCACACACGATGGAGCAGCGTCTGGAGATGTTAGGGGCCGAACAGAGTCTCGCACAGGCCAAGGCAAACCGTGGCATTCAGGTCACTCTAAGTGGTGAATTAGGATTTATGCAATCTTCTGAAACATTCGGAGGCGCATATCAAAACTTACTCGACAATGAAATCATCGGACTGACTCTCCGTCTTCCTATCTTCGACTGGGGTGTGAGCAAGGGTCGCATCCGAATGGCTCAGTCCCGTCTTGAAGTCGTCAGGACCCAACAAGAGCAAGCCCATGAGGACTATATTCAGGAACTACGCAAGAAAGTGCTGCAGTTTAATGCACAACCTGTACAATGTCGCAATGCACGCCGCGCACAAGAGATTGCCGAGGAACGCTATGACATCATGCGCCGTCGCTACGAAGCAGGTACTGTTTCTGTGACCGATCTTAATACGGCCCTGCAAGAAATGACTGCGGCCAAGGCACAATATATCAGCCAGCTCTACACCTTCTGGTCAGACTATTACGGTCTCCAGAAGTCGACTCTGTATGATTGGATGACTCAAAGAGACATTCTAATAGACGTGGAACAAATGGTAAATGAAAGATAATAATATATCGTATGAACCATATAAAGATAATAACAGCTGCTATGACATTTTTGTCATGTCTGACAGCATGCAAGAGGAATGTTGCAGAACAAACTAAAGAGCTGGAAATGCACGAACAGCAGATGAGCGAGACATATGTTGACACCATGGTGTTACATCAGACGGAGTTCAACAAGCAAATCGTATGTAACGGCCGCCTGCGGGCAAAGGCCAAAAGCGAGTTGAACTTTAAAGGGCAGGGTATTATTGCAGCTGTCTTTGTCAAAGAAGGACAACGTGTTGGGAAAGGAGCCCTTATCGCCTCTCTTGACAAGCAGGAGCAGCTGCGCGAACTGGAAAAGGCTGAGCATGAGCTAAAACGTGCAGAAGTGGAACTCACCGACAAGCTGATCGGGTTAGGCTATAACAGTATAGATAGTGTGCCTGCGGATGTCAGGCAACGGGCAGAGGTGATGTCAGGCTATTACTCGGCGAAATATCAGCTGCAATCAGCGAAGACGGCCTTGGAGGAATGTAACCTCTATGCACCGTTCAGTGGGCGGATAGCCGATTTGGAAGCGAAGCGTTTCCAACGTAATGACAAGGTCTGTACGCTTATCGACGATTCCAGTTTTGACGTAGAATTCCGCATCCTAGAGGCAGAACTTGAGGGAGTAAAGACGGGCCAGAAAATCAAAGTAACACCTTTCGTTGAAGACAAAAACCAATATGAGGGCACCGTGACGGAAATTAATCCTTTGGTGGATGACAAGGGTCTCGTCAAAATCAAAGCACAACTCCGCAATGGCGGCAGTACGTTGGTTGACGGGATGAATGTCCGTATCGTTGTAGAGGAAAACCTTCAGCGCATGTTCGTGGTACCGAAGGACGCCGTCGTTGAGCGTGACGGCTATCATGTCGTATTCCTGTATAAGGACGGGCATGCAGTGTGGACATATGTGGACATCCTGCACAGCAACATCAACTCCTATGCAATAACGGGATGCACCCGAAAGGAAACCACCATCAATGAAGGTGATGTGATTATCACATCGGGAAACCTCAATCTGGCAGACCAAACAGTAGTGAAAGTAAACCGATAGCGTTATTTGCTATTTATTCGACAAATGATAAGAATGTAGAATGAGTCGAAATCTTCTTCTCCGCCCCATAGCCGTCACCATGTGCGTCATTGCCCTGGTGGTGTTAGGAATACTCTCGTTGCAGAAGATTCCTGTTTCGCTGATGCCAGACATAGACATCCCCCGCATCACGGTCCAGATTTCCGCTCCCGGCTCTGCCGCTGGAGAAGTAGAACAACGCTATGTGAACCACATGCGACATCAGTTGTCGCAGGTTGCAGGCCTTAAACATATAGAATCCACTTCACGCATGGATGCCGGCACTATCACCCTGGAGTTTGAGGCCGGCAGCAATATGTCGCTGCTGTTCATCGAGGTCAGTGAAAAGATAGACCGCGCCATGAACCTCATGCCGAAGGAAATGGAACGGCCGAAGGTGGTCAAGGCCTCGGCGATGGACGTGCCGGCCTTCTACCTGGATGTCTGCATGAAGGACGCCAGAGCCGGTGAACTGTCATTTGCCCAGCTCAGCCGTTTTGTGAGGAACATCGTCAGCAAGCGTATCGAGCAACTCCCACAGACGGCTATGGTAGACATCAGCGGTACTGTTGGCACGGAGATAGACTGTCTGCCGGACTACGATAAACTGGCCGCCCTCGGACTGACCGTCCATGACATTGAAAGAGCCATCAAAGAGAACAACATCACGCTGGAGGCGCTCTCCGTTCGTGACGGCATCTACAGATACAACATTCATTTTGATTCCCAGCTACTCACGAAGGAAGACATTGCGAACATCTATCTGAAGCACGACGGCCGGTTGTTACAGCTGAAAGACCTCTGCCGGATTGAGGAACAGGTGTCGAGACGGAACGGCATGGTCAGACACGGTAGCCGTGATGCCGTCACCATGGCCATCATCAAACAGAACGATGCCCGCATGGAAGACCTGCAGACGGCCATGGACCAGTTGCTGGATGACATGAGAAAGGAATATCCTGATGTTGAATTCAGCATCACCCGCGACCAGACACGCCTTCTTACTTACACCATTCAGAACCTGAAGGGCAATCTCCTTGTGGGTGCGCTGCTGGCCTGTCTGGTAATCTTCCTGTTCATGCGCCGGTGGCGGCTGTCGTTGCTCGTTGCCGTTTCCATCCCCCTTTCGGTCATATTGACGTTGCTGGCTTTCTACGTCTGTGGTATCACTATCAATGTCATCTCGCTGTCCGGACTTATCCTCGGCGTTGGCATGATTGTCGACAACTCCATCATCGTCATCGACAATATCATGCAGCACTGGCAGAAAGGTGAAAAACTGACGGATGCCGTCGTGAGAGGAACGAAGGAGGTGGTCTCTCCCTTGATAAGTTCTGTGCTGACGACCTGCTCCGTCTTCATTCCGCTGATATTCCTCAGCGGCACGGCAGGATCCCTGTTCTATGACCAGGCAATGGGTGTAACCTTTGCCTTGACGGCCTCGCTGATGGTTGCCGTCATTGTGCTGCCAGTGTATTTCTATGCCTTTTTCCGCAAAAAGGCGGAGGGGAATGCTGTAACCGGTCGCGATAATGATGCCGTGATGTCGCAATGGTTGACAAAGCCTTATGAGCATGCGATGCGTTGGGTGCTTCGCCATGGACGGCTGTGTCTGATTCTGTTTCTGCTGATGATTCCGCTCACCGCCGTCCTGTTTGGCTTTATTGAGAAAGAGCGGATGCCCGGGGTACCGCAGGAAGACACGTTGGTGTATATTGACTGGAACCTGGGAATAACCGCCGATGAAAATGCCCGCCGTGTAGAGACACTTCTGCAGACACTGAAGGAGGACATACAGACCAGCACATCGATGATTGGTGCACAGGAATTCCTGCTTTCACACACGAAGGACATCACCTCGTCTGAAGCTGTCATATATATAAAATGTGCAACCGAGGACATCATGAAGAAAACGAAAAAGAAGATTTCGTCCTATCTGGAGAGCAACTATCCGACGTCTTCGGTTGAATATGGTGAACCGGGCAATATCTATGACCTCATCTTCTCGTCAGATGAAGCAGACCTGAACATCCATTTGCAAACGCAGGACGGCCGTCGTCCGGACGTTGCCGCATCGCGGTGTTTCGTCGATTCACTTCGAAGTAACTTCCCCTCACTGGAAATCATGCCTGTCGTGACGGAAACGACCATCAGCTATGTGGCCGACACCGAGAAGATGGCATACTATAAAGTGAGCTATGAGCAATTGCATGGCCGACTGAAGGAACTGATGAGTGCCGGCCGTGTCTTCGAGATCAGTGACGGGGCACAGTCAGTCCCCGTGATGGTAGGAGAAGGTACCTCTGAGTCGGGCAGGATGATGGGAAAGACGGTCACCAACACTGAGGGCACTGAGATTCCCATCTCCTTCCTTGTCACCGAGGTGCGGGGCGAGTATTACAAGCGGCTTCAGGCTTCGTCAGGCGGCGAGTACTATTGCATTAACATCAATGCCAAGGACCGGGACGTGCGGAAGGTCATGGATTATGTGACAACCTATACCCACCGCCCGAAGAGCGAGCTGACGGCCAGCTTCAGCGGCGGCTATTTCTCGTCGCGCGACATGATCAGGGAATTGTCGGTCGTTCTGCTGGTAGCACTGGCGCTGTTGTACTTCATCCTTGCAGCGCAGTTTGAGAGTCTCGTCGAGCCGTTTATCATCCTCATGGAGATGGTAGTCGACATCTTTTTCGTCTTGTTGGGGCTGCTGGTGCTGGGAGAATCGCTGAACATCATGTCGATGATAGGTATCGTCGTGATGAGCGGCATCGTCATCAATGACTCCATCCTGAAGATTGACACCATCAACAAGCTGCGACGCAGCGGATATGCACTTACGAGAGCGGTATGGTTGGCCGGACACCGACGGCTGCGGCCCATCGTGATGACATCGCTGACCACCATCCTCGCCCTGCTGCCATTCCTGACGAAGGGCAGCATGGGGGCAGCACTGCAGTATCCCTTGTCACTCTCACTCATCATCGGTATGACAGCCGGCACGATGGTAAGCCTGTTCTTCGTACCGCTGCTATACAGCATCATAAACCGAAAGCATTGCGGCTATCGCCGCCAAAATGCTCACACTCGGCAGCGTTCAAGCAAGTCTTGACTCTGCTCTCGCTTAATCACATTTTCCTATGATGAAGATTCCGAATCATAACAGCAACGGCAGGACGCACTTCACCGCGCTGTTCACTCTTGCCATACTGATGGTGATTGGTGCCGCGCTCATTCCCAAGATTGACGTGGCCGACAGTCCGCGTCCCCGCCAGGGCAGCACGCTGACCATCTCTTTCTCGTGGCATGGTACATCGGCGAAAGTTATTGAACAGAATGTGACATCGCGTATAGAAGGATTGGTGGCTGCCATGGGGGGAGTGGAGAAGGTTTCGTCGGAGTCGTACTTCGGTTCGGGACGCATTGTCGTTCAGCTGAAGAAGAAAGCAGACGTGTCAGCAGTGAAATTCGAGATAGGCTCGCTGCTTAAGCAGATAAGGAAAAAATTGCCCGAGGGCGTGAGCTATCCTGTTGTTGAGGGAGGCGACGTGGTGAATGAGCAACGTCGGAAAGAAACGACGGCTCTCCTGCTGACCTATCAGGTGAATTCATCTCTCAGCGACGAGCAGATAAAGGATTACCTCATGCGCACCGTAGAGCCGGAACTGCGCCGACATCCTGACGTCAGACATGTTGAGATTACCGGCGGACGCAGCAAATATATCGAGATCACTTACAATCCTTTCATCCTGGCCAGTTACGGTCTGTCTGCTTCCGATATAGAAAAAGCAATAAGAAGCTTCATGGGACGCAGCGACATCATCGGTGAAGTTTTGGCTACAAATACGAACGGAAACCAGGAGAAGATGGCACTCTACCTGCAGACCGGCCGATTTACAAAGAATCTGGAGGAGATGCCCATCGGCACCGTTGACGGAAAGACGGTCTTTCTGAACGACCTCGCCACCTATGAATATAAAGACCGGCAGCCGGGCAGCTATTATCGCGTGAACGGCCTGGGTACCATTTATCTCAACATCCATGTCGACGCAGAGGCGAATGTGATAAAGACCTCATCAGCGCTTCGTGCCAAGATGGATGAGATAGGCCGCGGACTCAAAGACGGCGTGTACCTGACGCTGAACTACGACAAGGCCCAGGAAAAGGAAAGCGAGCTGCATAAGCTGGTGTGGCGCTCACTGATGTCGCTTGTCATCCTGTTTCTTTTCCTATGGCTGGTAAGGCGCGACTGGCGCTATCTGTTCATCATGCTCACTACACTGACAGCGAACCTCCTTGCAGCCGTCATCGCCTACTGGATGTTCGATGTCCGGCTACACATCTACAGCCTGGCCGGTATAACCGTGTCGCTGGGTCTGATAATAGACTCATCAGTCGTGATGGTAGACCATTACGGTTACTACCGCAACCGACGGATGTTCCTGGCCATCCTTGCCGCCTTGCTGACGACGATAGGCTCGCTCGTAGTAGTGTTTTGGCTGCCGGACTATCTGCAGCACGACCTGCGGGACTTTGCACTCATTGTCATCATCAACCTGTCGGTGGCACTCGCTGTGGCCTACTTCTTCGTCCCGGCACTCATCGAGTCGCTGCATTATGAGAGCCGACAGAAAGGACACATCCGCCATGAGCGTTTCCTGCTGTGGTGGAAACGGTCTTACACAAGATATGTAGGCTTCGTGCAAAAGAGGCGGTGGATATACATCATCCTTCTCGTCATGGCCTTCGGTATTCCTTTCCATCTGCTGCCTGCTAAATGGGGAGACTCCAATCCGTATTCGTGGAATGTGGACGGCAAGGAGGAGGAGGAAAAGTGGTATGCCTCTCTTTACAATAATACGCTTGGCTCAGCTTTTTTCCAACAGAAGTGCAAGGAACCGCTGTCGAAAGTTTTTGGAGGAACAATGAGACTCTTCACGGAATCGCTCTCCGAGAATACTTTCAGCCGCGACAAAGAAAGTGACATACAACTGCACATCCGGGCGCAGATGCCACTGGGTGGTACGGCAGCACAACTGAACGAGAAGGTGCTCATCCTCGACCACTTCCTTGCGGGGTTCAAGGAGATAGAACGCTTTGAGACGCGTGTCGAGGGATGGGGGGCAACGGTAGATGTCAAGTTCAAGGAAGAATTCAAGAACACGTCGTTCCCTTATCTGCTCGAAAACAAGGTCATCGGTAAGGTCATCACCATCGGCGGTGCCGACTGGAGTACGAGTGGGGTCAGTGAACGTGGCTTCAGCAACTCGCTCAACCTACAATACCGCAGCAACCGCATAGAGATTGCCGGCTACAACTACGACAGGCTGTACCGAATCGCCGAAGACATGTGCCGCGAGATGAGAAAAAACAATCGTGTCACCGACCTTATCATTGAGACTCCCGGACACGAACGGCAGGAAGATGAGTTCTATATGGAGTACAACAAGGAGCGGGTGGCGCTCTATGGCTTCGACATCCCGGCAGCACACCATGCCCTCAAGGAGATTCTTTCCGGCTATGACATTGACCGTTATGAGGACAGGGACATCTCCGCCCCGATACATCTGAAATCCCGTGGACAGGACGACTTTGACCTCTGGATGCTGAAGAACGCATATCTCCATGTTGCTGGCAATGACACACGGCTCACTGACTTCATGGAGGTGCAAAGGCGCGAGGCCAAAAACTGCATCCCGAAGGTCAATCAGGAATATGTGCTGCGCGTGGCCTTCAACATCCTGGGATCCTATACCTACGCCAGCCGGTACGTCCGGCAGATAACGGAAAAGTTTAATGCCGGGATGCCTGTAGGATATCGGTGCTTGAACAAGTCGTATGGCTACTATCATGATGACGGCACGCAGTACTGGCTCATCGGCCTCATCGCAATCATCATTTTCTTCATCTGCAGCATCCTGTTCGAAAGCCTCTATGATGCTTTTACCATCGTGCTGCTGATACCAGCATCGCTCATTGGAACGTTCCTCACCTACAGCTTCAGCGGCGTGGAATTCGGCACCGGCGGCTATGCGTCGATGGTGATGCTGGCCGGACTGACGGTGAATGCAGGAATATACATCCAGCACGAATACCGCAACCTGAGCGAGGCACATCCTACACTTTCACCGCTAAAGGCGTATGTCAGGGCTTACAACCACAAAATCATAGCCGTATTTCTGACCGTTCTTTCCACTGTGCTCGGTCTGGTGCCTTTCTTTATAGATGGAGACAGTGAGCCTTTTTGGTTCTCCTTTGCCGTGGGCTCTACAGGCGGCCTTTTGTTCTCTATTATTGCTTTGGTCTTCGTAATGCCTGTTTTCTTAAAGTTAGAAACCCGACCAACAGTCTCCAAAGGAGAATAAAGAGTTAATATGACTTCTGGTATATTCTTAGTCTTTGACTTCGTCTTCATCCGCAAGACTCCTGTTAACTTCTATAACCCCCTTCGGTTTCCCGGGGGACAGAAACCCCGCAGGGGCAACGCACTCAAAGCGATCCGGTCGCTTTGCGGGCAACCGGTGAAATGGGTTGGATTTTTATATTTTTAAATTGTATTTTTTTATCTCTTTCTGAAGGGTTTTTGTAATTTTGCACCCAGAATTGACTAAAAGCCCTTATCCGTATGAAGAGAATTGTCACGACAACAGCAGTACTCATCCTGACACTGACAGCCGCAACAGCCCAACCACTGGCCGGCAAGGAATATTCGTGGGCATGGACGGGATGGCAGCGACCTGCCGGCATCAACCCGATTATCTCGCCCGATGAACAGTCGGAATTCTGGTGTCCCATGCAGAAACGTCCGATGAAATGGGAAGAAAGTGACACTTTCAACCCTGCCGCTACGGTCATCAACGGTAAAGTCGTCGTGCTCTATCGTGCGGAGGACAACTCCGCCACGGGCATCGGCTCACGCACCTCGCGCATCGGCTATGCCTCCTCGGACGACGGTCTGCACTTTAAGCGCCATGGGGCTCCCGTACTCTTCCCTGATGCCACAGACAACGAGGCTGAGAACGAATGTCCCGGCGGTTGTGAAGACCCGCGTGTATGTATGACCGAAGATGGTCTATATGTCATGATGTACACGCAATGGAACCGCAAGCAGGCGCGACTGGGTGTGGCTACCTCGCGCGACCTGGTCACCTGGACGAAATACGGATCTCCCTTCGCCAAGGCATACGGCGGCAAGTTTGCCCACGTCTTCTCGAAGTCGGCATCTATCGTCACGAAGATGAAGAACGGCCGGCAGGTCATCGCAAAAATAAAAGGTAAGTACTGGATGTACTGGGGCGAACAGTTCGTGAACGTGGCTACCTCGGAAGACCTCATCAACTGGACTCCGATGGTCGATGAAAAGGGTGATTTCCTGAAAGTCATAGAGCCTCGCGACGGCTATTTTGACAGTCAGCTGACGGAGTGCGGACCTCCCGCCGTCATGACCAAGGACGGCATCCTGCTGATGTATAACGGCAAGAACGGCGGTGACGGACTGGGTGACAGCCGTTATACCGCCAACAGTTACTGTGCCGGTCAGGTGCTCTTCTCGAAGAGCGACCCCACAAAGGTCATCGGCCGACTGGACATACCGTTCTTCATCCCCGAGGCATCGTTCGAGAAATCCGGCCAGTATCCGGCAGGAACAGTGTTTATCGAAGGCCTTGTGCCCCATCAAGGCAAGTGGTTTCTCTACTATGGCTGTGCCGACTCCCGCGTAGGTGTTGCCGTATATGAACCGTGACAAAAATTATTCTTCACTATACCCACTAATTCTTAAGCCTATGGATATAGAAACTTTATACCTTACACATTTCACCCCGATGGTCGACATGGCCTGCCGCTATCTGCCACGAGAGGATGCTGAGGATGTCGTACAGGATGTCATAACGATGCTCTGGGAGCGGCGCGAACAGCTGACCTTCCTGAACAATATCGCCTCTTACGCATACTCGTCGGTACGCAACCGCTGTCTCGACATCATGAAGCATGAGGCTTACAAGCGTGAATATTGTCGGCGAACCCTACAGACGATGGCTCGCGACATCATGATGGAGTCGATGATCAATAAGTCGGCTACCGAAACGGAGGTGCTCTATCGGGAATTGGAGGTTCACGTGAACAAGGCGGTGAGCATGCTGCCGACACGTTGTCGCACCATCTTCTGCATGAGTCGTATAGAAGGCCTGCAGTACCATGAGATTGGTGAGGCACTTGGTATCTCAAAGAATACTGTGGCCTGCCAGATGACGATAGCCCTGAACAAACTCCGGAAAATGCTCCAAGTTGTGTAATCTTCAGAAAACTGTTTATTTAAATATGAAAAAGCTCCTTATTCTTTTTGCCGCTGCCATATGCTGCTCTGCTACTGCTCAGCAGGTAGCACCCTTCAAAGCCGGTGACCGTGTGGCCTTCGTCGGCAACAGCATCACCGACGGCGGTCACTACCATTCGTATATCTGGCTCTACTACATGACTCGCTTCCCCGGTGAACGCTTGTGGATGGCCAACTGCGGCATCGGTGGCGACACGGCAGGACAAATCCTACAGCGATTAGACGGTGATGTCTTCGCCAAGCGTCCGAACATCATCACGCTGACCTTTGGCATGAACGACTCCGGATATTTTGAATACAATGGCGACAATGCCGAGGCCTTCGGAAACAGCAAGGTGGCTGAGAGCCGCGAGAACTTCCTGCAGATAGAGAAACGCCTGAAAGGAGCAACGGATGTCAGGAAGATCATGATCGGCACGTCGCCCTACGACCAGACATCGACGTTCAACGACAATATCTTCAAGAACAAAAACGACTACATGCAGAAGATCATTGCCTTCCAGGACTCCGCAGCCCGTGCCAACGGGTGGGAGATGGTGGACTTCAACGTGCCGATGCTGGAGGTCAATGCCCGCGAGCAGGCCAAAGACCCGACATTCACCCTCATCGGCAACGACCGCGTGCATCCCGATAACGACGGACACATGTATATGGCCTACCTCTTCCTGAAGGCACAAGGCATGGCCGGCAAGCCCGTGGCACGGTTGGGCTATGACGGCAAGAAGAAAGCACCGATAGCGGAGAATTGTAAAATCGAAAACTTCAGCAACAGGAAAGGTCTCGTCACCTTCGACTACACGGCAGCATCACTACCCTATCCCCTCGACACCATCGCTCATGGTTGGGGTTTCAAGCGTCCGCAGGCCGACATCGTGAAGTTCTGTCCGGAATTCATGGACGAGATGAACCGTGAGGAACTGAAGGTGACAGGACTGAAAGGTCAGTATCGTCTGCTTATCGACAACATCCTCATCGACACCCTCTCTGCCCAACAGCTGCAGGAAGGTGTCAACCTGGCCTGCTACCGCCACACACCACAGTATCAGCAGGCGTGCAAGGTGATGGTGCTGAACGAAGAGCGCTGGGAGATAGAACGCCGCTTCCGCGACTATGCCTGGCTGCAATATAACTTCTTCATGCCGCGCGGCCTGCTTGATGTCAACGACGAACATGCCGCCGAGGTATTCCGTGAGGGCGAGAAGAAAGACGGATGGGTGGCTGCCCGCCGTGAGCTCTACGACAAGATGATTCATCAGGAGGTACGCGAAGCCTATATCGCCGAGATGGACATGCTCGTCGACCGCATCTACCAGCTTAACCAGCCACAGACCCGGGCCGTACGCCTGGAACCCATCAAATAATAACACCATTAGTACAACGTGTCATGAGGAAAAAGGAAAATCTCTGGTTCCACTCCCTGCTTATCCTTCTATTTGTCATAGCATCAGCAGATAGCACCTTGGCCAACAGGGTTCTTTCCCTGAATTCGTATGACGGTACCTCATGGCAACTGTTCTCCGCCAAAGGGGTGATGATCGGCAAGGCTATCAAAGAAGACTATACGCCTGCCGAATACATAGCGGGTATCGTTCCCGGCACCATCTTCAGTGCCTACGTAGCTGCCGGGCAGGAAGAAAACCCTGACTTCGGAGACAACATCTACCGCGTAGACGAATCGAAATACAACCAGTCGTTCTGGTACCGCACGACATTTTCCCGACCAGACATGGCCGACGGACAGCATGCCATCCTCGTCTTCGAAGGCATCAACCGCTATGCCTCGGTATACCTCAACGGACGATCCCTGAACCCCAGCCGCATCAAAGGTCACGTGATGACGGTGCGCTACGACATCACCGACTATCTGAAAGACAAAAACGTGCTGGCCGTGAAGATTGACATGCCGGCCGCCAACCATATCGGCCGTAACGACAACTTCGTCAACTATGTATGTCCAACCTATGTGGCCAGCCACTCCTGGGACTGGATGCCCTACGTCCCCGGACTGAACTGCGGCATTACCAACGATGTGTTCATCGAGGTGGCCGGCGAGGTGACACTGCGCGACCCTTGGGTGAGAACGGCCGCGCTGACCGCTGACAACACGTCGGCACGCCTGCAGCTGCAGACCTCGCTGATGAACCTCTCCGACAAGTCTGCACAGGTAGAGGTACTGGCAACCATCATGCCTGGCAACCTGACGACGAAGAAGACCATACAAACAGAAATAGCCGATTCCATCGACATTTCTCTCGACGACATCACCATCGACAACCCCAGGCTGTGGTGGCCTAACGGGTCGGGGGAACAGAACCTCTACACCTGCCGGTTCGATGTCGTGAAGGACGGCAGCACCATCGACACCCGGACCGTCACCTTCGGCATCAAAAAATACGAATACCGCAAGGAGAACACCACGATGGTGGTCTATGTCAACGGCAAGAAAGTCTACTGCAAGGGTGGCAACTGGGGAATGAGCGACTATCTGCTGCGCGTCCACGGCAAAGACTACGACACCCGCGTCAGACTGCACAAGGACATGCATTTCAACATGATACGCCTGTGGACGGGCTGCGTCACCGATGAGGAGTTCTACGAGGCCTGCGACCGCTATGGCATCATGGTATGGGATGACTTCTGGCTGACAGGACCCTACACCGGCCTCACCGGTCCCGACGACCGCAAGGAGTTCGTTGCCAATGCCCGCGACAAAGTCATCCGGCTGCGCAACCACCCGTCACTCGCCGTCTGGTGCGGCTGCAACGAGGGGTGGCCCTACAAGGAACTCAACCAGGACATCATCAACCTCATCAAGACCTACGATGCTGATGACCGCGTCTATATCCCCAACTCCCACAACGGCTACCCGTCGAATGATGCCTATCAGGCCAAGGACGGGACGGGGCTGGGACTGTCGGGCAGCGGCTGGTGGCAGAATTTCCCACCCGAAGAATACTTCGAGAAAGGTATCTGGGGCGGTGGTGGCGACCAAGGCGACAAGGTGGACTGGGGCTTCCGCTCGGAGCTGGGCATGGGTGCCTTCACTACGTGGGAGAGCTTCCGCGAGTTCATGCCCGAAGAATACTGGTGGCCACGCAACGAGATGTGGGAGAAACACTTCTTCAGCGACAAGGCCGAATACGGCGGTGGCGCGGCAGCAACAAAGTATTTCGAGTCCGTGCAGACCGGCTACGGCGTCTCCAGAAACGCCCAGCAGTTCTGCGAAAAGGCCCAGCTGATGAATATAGAGGTGATGAAAGCCCTCTTCGAAGGGTGGCAGGACAACCTGTGGAACACCGCCTCGGGACTGCTCTTCTGGATGAGCCAGTCGGCATACCCCTCCTTCATCTGGCAGACCTACGACTACTATCTCGACACTACCGGCACCTACTGGGGAGCCAAGAAGGCATGCGAGCCGCTGCACATACAGTGGAACTGCTTCAATGACAATATCAACATCATCAACACCACCCCTGAAGACGCCAAGGCACTCACCGCCGACATCGAGGTGCGGCGATACAACGGCCAACGCTATGAGCCCTACTGCACCACCGTCAGCAACATCCAGGCAGAAGCCAATACAGTAACAAATATATATCGCTTCAAATCTTCAACAGAAAACACAGACACACAACCGCTCGACGGACTCTACTTCATCCGGCTGTTCCTCTACGACAGCGAGCGGAACATCATCTCAGAAAACTTCTACTGGAAGACAACACGCGGCAACAGAAACAGCTACACGCAGCTGAACAACCTGCCCAAGGCAAACATCAACTACGAAGTACTGTCGACTACCCAGACCGACGGTGTCACACGGATGCATATCCGCGTCAACAACCCATCGGAGAGGATAGCCTTCGCCGTCAGGGTGCGCCTCGTCGATGCCGAGACGGGAGAGCGCATCCTGCCCGTCATCATGGAGGAGAACTACTTCACCCTCTTTGCCGGCGAGCATCGCGACCTGACGCTGGAGTTCGACAGCGAATGCTGTGAAACAACACCCAAGGTACTGCTTAAACAGTACAACCACAACGAGCTCACCGATGCCGAGCGTACAGGAATACAAAGTGAAAAGTTAGAAGGGAAAAGTGAAAAGCTAACTCCTGTCTACAACCAGCTCGGACAACTCGTCAAACACCTCCCTATGGGGAAGGATGGGAAAGGCACTCTCCCAACTCGTGAAGGCATCTACATCAAAGACGGAAAAAAGACCATCATACAATGAAAAAAATCACAACTCTCATCTTCTTCCTGCTCGCCGTGCTCACGGCACATGCCGGCCGCGTCATCACCCACACGCTGCACAGCGATGTCATGAACCGCGACATCCCCGTCACCGTCATCACTCCCGACGACCTCACGGGACCGTTGCCCGTGGTATACCTCCTGCACGGTGCCTTTGGCAACGAGCGGTCGTGGATCGACATCAAGCCCAACCTGCCGGAGATTGCCGACGAGAAGCGGATGATCTTTGTCACACCGGCAGCCCTCAACTCATGGTATTTCGACTCGCCCATCATGAAGGACTTCCAATACGAAACCTTCATGACCCGTGACCTCATCGCCTTCATCGACAGCAACTACCCCACCATCGCACGACGCGAGGGACGCGCCATCACGGGACTATCCATGGGTGGCCACGGCGCCCTCTTCCTCTCTATGCGCCACAAAGACCTCTATGGGGCAGCAGGTTCGATGAGCGGAGGTGTGGACTTCCGGCCCTTCCCACTAAACTGGAACATCCCCGACGTGCTCGGTGAGATGGCCGCACACATGGACTCCTGGAACAGCCATACCGTCGTCGGACAGCTCGACCGCATCGAGAACGGCGACCTCTGGATTACCTTCGACTGCGGTGAGGACGACTTCTTCCTCGAGGTGAACAAAGACCTCCACAAGCGCCTCCTCGGCCGTGGCATCCATCACGACTTCACCACGCGCCCTGGCGGACACACCTCAGAATACTGGGCCAACTCCATCGACTACCACCTGCTCTTCTTCCAGAAGTATTTCGGAAGTAATTAGCAATTATAAAGCCCCCTCCAAAGCCCCTCGAGTCCCAAGGGACATAAACCCGAGGGACAGAAACCCAAGGGGCAGAAATCCCGAGGGGCAGAAATCCGAGGGACAGAAATCCAAGGGACAGAAATCCGAGGGGCAGAAATCCGAGGGAAAGAAATCCGAGGGAAAGAAATCCCGAGGGGCAGAAATCCGAGGGGCAGAAATCCAAGGGACATAAACCCGAGGGACAGAAATCCGAGAGGCAGAAATCCCAAGTAGAGGAGTTCCTGCCGGTAGGGGTAATCATAATTACTCATTACTCATTACTAATTACTCATTACTCTTCCGATGAACACCCGATTATCGCCATTGATGCTGCTCCCCGTTCCCCTGATGGCAGCAAACACAGAAGGTCCCGACGAAGGAAGCCGTCGGCTGAACATCGTCTATATCATGACCGATGACCACTCCTATCAGACCATCAGTGCCTATGGAGGCATCCTCGCCCAGTATGCACCGACACCCAACTTAGACCGTCTGGCGGCACAGGGAACGCTGTTCGAGAGAGCCTTCGTCGAGAACTCACTGTCCTCGCCATCAAGGGCATGTCTGATGACAGGATTATACAGCCACCAAAACGGACAGCGATACCTCTTCGGGGAGATAGACTCAACAAAGACGTTCATCTCGGAAATCCTGCATGACAACGGCTATCAGACCGCCATGATCGGGAAATGGCACCTCAACTGCACACCGAAAGGCTTCGACTACTATCAGGTACTCAATGGACAAGGTGAATACTATCATCCGGGCTTCAAGAGCAAAGAGTCCGCAGGCCAATACGTACAGAAGGAAGGCTATGCCACCCGCCTCATCACCGACTATGCCATCGACTTCCTGGAGCATCGCAAGAAAGAAGCACCCTTCTGCCTCTTCGTCCATCACAAGGCCCCTCACCGGAACTGGCAGCCGGAACAGCAATACCTCGACCTGTTCAACGATGTCGAGTTCCCCTACCCTGAGACTTTCAACGACGACTACGCGACCCGCACCCCTCCGGCACACGAGCAGGAGATGCAGATAGACCGTCACATGAAACTCATCTACGACCTGAAACTTCAACAGCTCATCGACTCCATACCCTTCGGCCAAGAGCCCCATGCACAGGAGATACAATGGATTCTCAACCGCATGACTCCCGAGGAGAGGGAGCAGTGGTGCCGTCACTACGACCGACGCTATCAAGACTTCATCAGCAAGGAGAGGAATAGCGACGAACTGAAAAAGTGGAAGTACCAGGCATACATGCGAGACTACCTGCGCTGCATCAGGTCTGTCGACGATGAAGTGGGACGCCTCATCGACTACCTCGAAGAGAAAGGGATGATGGACAACACCGTCATCGTCTATGCCTCCGATCAAGGCTTTTATATGGGTGAGCATGGATGGTTCGACAAACGGTTCATGTACGAAGAATCCTTCCGCACCCCCCTCATCATCTACTACCCCACAGACAAAGGGGGAAAGAGAGGACAGAGAAATAAAGAACTGGTGCAGAACATCGACTTCGCACCCACCATCCTCGACATCGCTGGTGTGGAGAAGCCCGACTATATGTCAGGAAGGTCCATCGTGCCACTCCTGACAGGAACGACACCCAAGGATTGGCGCAAAGACCTCTACTACCACTACTACGACCATCCTGCAGAGCATCAGGTGTGGCGGCATGACGGTGTGCGCGACAAACGATACAAGCTCATCCACTACTACAACGAGAAAAACCGTGCCGAGACCTACAACGAGCTGTACGACCTCAAAGCCGACCCCAACGAGCTCAACAACCTCTACGGCCACGCCAAATATAAAAAGGTGCAACGCCGCCTTGAAAAACGACTCTCTGACTATCGACGGGAACTGAAGATTGATGAATACTGAGGACTGTTGGTTGGTTGTTTGGTCGTTTGGTTGTTTGGTCGTTTGGTCGTTTAGTTGTTTGGTTGTTTGGGCGTTTGGTTGTTTAGTCGTTTGGTCGTTTGGGAAAGTTACCTGAAAAAAGGTTGTTTGAGGTTTGAGGAAGGAGCGTTAAAGAAACAAAACGCTATCACTGATGTGCCATCGTGAGTCGTCAGTATAATAGAATGCGGAATGAGATATGAAACGAATAACAACACTTTTGACCTTAGTGCTGGGCATGGTTGTTGCCATGCAGGCCCAGACGCTTAAGCCCTTCAAGACGGGTGACCGCGTAGCGTTCGTCGGCAACAGCATCACCGACGGCGGACACTACCACTCTTATCTGTGGCTCTACTACATGACGCGCTTTCCCGAACAGCGGCTGTGGATGATGAACTGCGGCATCGGCGGCGACACGTCGACAGAGATACTGCTGCGCCTGCAGCCTGATGTCATCGACCGGAAGCCCTCGGTCATCTTCCTGACCTACGGGATGAATGATGCCGGCATGTTCGAACTCTATGCCGACACCGCTGACGTATGGTCGGAACAGCGCATCGCCCTGGCACGTGAGAACCTTCATAAGATGGAACAGCAGCTGAAGGCCCTCGACGACACGCGCATCGTCATGATAGGTACGTCACCCTACGACGAGAAGACTCGTTTCAACAACAACATCTTCCCCCGAAAGGCTGCGAACATCACGCGTATGGTCGGCGACCAGGAGCAGGTGGCACGACGCAACGGATGGGAGTTCTTCAACTTCAACGACCTGATGACGCGCTACAACGACGAGCGCCAGCAGCAAGACTCCACGTTCACCCTCTGCGGTCCCGACCGCATCCATCCCGACAACGACGGCCACATGTATATGGCCTACCTCGTGCTGAAGGCACAAGGCATGAGCAGCCGGCCCGTGGCCGACATCCGCATCGACGCCCGCAGGAAAGCCATTGAACGGGCAGAGAACTGCACCGTCGACGCCCTCGAGGTCAGCAAAGATGGAGGGGTGGCGTTCGACTACCTCGCCCGTTCGCTGCCCTATCCGCTCGACACCATTGCCCGTGGCGGCATGGAGTTCAAGCGCCCGCAGAGTCGCATCACCGACCTCGTCCCCGACTTCCAGCGCGAGATGAACGCCGAGATGCTCTGCGTGACGAGTATGAAAAAAGGCAGCTACGAGCTCTGCATCGACGACATCCTCATCGACACCTTCACAGCCGAACAGCTCGGCGAGGGCATCAACATGGCCGACTATATGCAGACCCCACAGATGCAGCAGGCACGCCGGCTGATGACGCTGAACGAAGACCGATGGGACATGGAACGCCGGCTGCGTGACTGGGCATGGGTGGAATATGACTTCTTCCTGAAGAACGGCTATCGCGACGTCACCACGCCCGAGGCCCATGCCTACTACGAGCAGGAGCGGCAGACAAACTGGTGGGTGGCCTCGCGCCGCGACATCTACGCTAAGATGGAGAACCCGGCCGTCGTCCAGGCCTGCAACGATTATATGGAAGACATCGTCGATGCCATTTATAGACTGAACCGGCCTCAACGCCACACCATAACCCTCAACCCCGTCAAGACAAAACAAAAAGAAACAATATGATCATGAGAACCCGTTTCCTATTGGTGTCCATCTTTCTCACTGGCACCGCCCTCACCACCTTGGCCCAGGCCGACCTGAGCGACCCGCGACTGGAAGGACTCGACCTGGAATATTTCGGACGTACTGCCACCTACAGTAAGGCATCGGTTTACTATGACCTCACCTACTGGCGACTGTTCACCACCCATCAGAAAGGATGGCTGGGAGGCGACGGCGTCTATTCAACAACCCTGCCCGACGGCAACAGCTTCTGGTCGTTTGGCGACAGCTTCTTCGGCCTCGGAACGGAGATGCGTAACAACGGACGTCCCACCAACCTGCCGCGCAACGCAGCGATGATACAGACCGGCGAGCACTCCTTCCGCGACTTCATCGTGCTCAATGAGCTATGCTCCACCAACCCCACCGACCGCGAACACTACTACAAAGGCAAGACATGGCTGCGCCATCCAAACGCCAAGGAACTCTCGCAGAGCGACATCAACAACGGCTCCACCGACAGCGACCGCTTCTATTGGCCCGGCGACGCCACCGTCATCAAACGCGACGGCAAACCCATCCTGCAAGTGCTCTGGGGCAGCATCTTCGGAAATATGCAACGCGACGAGACAGCACTCACCGAATACTCCCTCGAAGGAAAGCCCGGCGACCCCGGATACATGAAGCTGCTGCGGCTCCTCCCGAACGTGGTGGAATACAGCAGCGGCTACGGGTCGGGCATCTACGAGGATGCTGACGGACACACCTACCTCTACGGTACCATCGGCACCAGCTACGGCTTGGGGGCTATTGCCATCGTGGCACGCTCAGAGACACACGACCTCACCTCACCATGGGAATACTATATCGCCGACAGCGACGGTAACTTCCAGTGGCAGAGCGAAATACCCACCACGGAAGAGATGCAGCGCTCAGGCATCTCCAACGGCGACTGGGTGACAGAGCCCAGTGTCTTCGGCTATGGCAACAAATACTATATGTGCACGCAGGATATGACCAACGGACCCGTTTACATCATGCAGGCCGAACACCCGTGGGGACCATTCAAAAACAGGAAGACGCTCTACCGGATACCCAAGGAACACTCCGCCACATACAACGTCTTCGTGCACCCGCAACTGTCACGCACCGGGGAACTCGTGCTGTCATACAACATGAACCCGGCAGAGAAAATCACCTATACCAAGGGCAACGACGGGAAGGTGGTGGAACATGGCGGCGACGGCTTCTGGCGTAACTTCAACGCATGGGGCAGCAGCGACCTCTATCAGCCACACTTCCTGAGGATATTCAACTGGCAGCTGCTCTTCGGCATCAGAAACACTGGACCCATCACCGATGCCGGCATCGAGGAATATATGAAAATGGAATAACGCATAAACACCATAAGAATGATGAGACATACGATCATAACACTTCTGAGCCTGCTCACCGCCACGGCACAGGCACAGCAACCAAACCTGAACGACCCCGCACTCAATGGCGTGGAGTTGGACTTCATCAAGTTGGCTGCCGCAAACCGCGTAGGCGTATATGCCGACCTGACATACTGGAACTTCCTGGCCGTCAGATACCACGGATGGAACGGAGGCGACGGCACACACAGCACCACACTACCCGACGGACGTACCTTCTGGTCGTTTGGCAGCAGTCATTTCGGACTGGTGTCAGAAAACAGACAACGCAAGGCAGCACTGAACAATCGGCCTCACAACGCCGCCATGATACAGGTGGGCGAAGAGACTGAGGACGACTTCATCACCCTCAATGCCTATGCCTCCATCTCGCTGGCCGACCCTGATGCCTACTACAAAGGGCGTGAATGGCTCCGTCACCCTGACTCCAAGCTCAGCGAAGAAGAAGAGGCACAGGGTGTCATCGACAACGACGTATACTTCGAGCCCGACGATGCCACACTCATCAAATATGCCGGAAAACCACGCCTGCAGGTGCTCGTCGGAGGATATACCTCATCAGGACGCACGGAGAACGCAGTAGCAGAATATACCCTCGACGGAGACCCCGGCGACGCGGAATACATGCAACTGAAAACCCTCCACCGCAACGTGGCGCCCTACACCACCGACTACGGCTATTCCATGCTTGAAGACGAAGGACATGTATACCTGTACGGACGCATCGAGACCGGCACCAATCTCAAAGGATACTACCCCGTCGTGGCACGTACACAATCCCTGAACCTCTGCAGCCCGTGGGAATACTACATCTGCACAGAGGACGGCAACTGGCAATGGCAACAGCAGCCTCCCACCAAGGAAGAGATGCAACGGTCGGGAATCATCAGCTCGGTAGTGCGGATGTCAAGCTATTCCGTATTCAGATACAACGACAAATACTACCTCTGCTATATCGCCGACAACAACCGTACACTATGGATTGCCACTGCCGACGATCCCTTTGGACCTTTTAAACAACGCAAAACGGTCTATGATATCCAGGAGGAACTGAAGAACGCCACACGACTCACCGTACACCCGCAACTCTCACGCACCGGCGAACTGGTCGTCTCGTATAATGTCGACCCCATAGACATCACCGTCGTAAGCAAAGGTGACAACGACATGGCCGTCGAGACGCTTATCAGCGGCGATGAGCGCAACTTCTATGACTGGACAAGCGCCGACCTCGACCAGACACACTTCCTGCGGCTCTTCAACTGGCAGGCACTCTTTGGCGTCAGCAATACCGGGCCTTTGGAAGATGCCAACATGCTGGCCTACGACGCTACGGCAATCGATGACGTCACAACTGACCATGCTGCCACAACCGCCTTACAGGGCATCTACGACCTGCAGGGTCGCCGCCTCAACAAGGAACCGGAACATGGCATCTTCATCCGCAACGGAAAGAAAATTATCAAGTAGCTGTTGGCTGTTAGCTTTTAGCTATTAGCGGTTGGCCGTTGGCTGTTAGCTTTTAGCTGTTGGCTGTTAGCTGTTGGCTCTTTGCAGTTAGCGGTTGGCCGTTAGCTGTTAGCGGTTGGCCGTTAGCTGTTAGTTGTTGGCCATTGGCTTTTGCTGTTGGCCGTTGGCTGTTAGCTGTTGGCTATTGGCCGTTAGCTGTTAGCTGTTAGCGGTTGGCCGTTGGCTGGTGGCTGGTGTCAATTCGTATTTTGCAAGAATTGTTTAGCCGGCAGGTGTAATCATAATTACTAATTACTCATTACTCATTACTAATTACTCATTTCTTTTTCATGCTTCGCTGACGAAGTCTTTGGGCAGCAGTCCGAACTGCTTATAGAAACACTGTGAGAAATACGACGGAGAGTTAAAGCCGACGATGTAGCACACCTCGCTGACCTTGCTGTCGCCCATCTTCAGCAACTGTGCGGCGCGTTTCAAGCGTTCCACCTTGATATAATTATTTGGAGTGAGATTGAAGACACCACGCATCTTCCTGTTCAAGCTGGTGCGGCTCATACACATCTCCGACGCCAGCAAGGTGATGTCAAAGTCCTTGTCGCTGAGGTGCTCGCTGACCACCCGCTGCAAGCGTTCCACAAAATCACTGTCGGCCTGACTGATGGTAAGCGTGTTGCCTTGCACAAAAGGAGAATTGACATAGGCACTCCTCATGTTCTCGCGTTGACGGAGGAGGTTCTGAATGACGCTGAACAGGTATTCCACGGAGAAAGGTTTTTCGATATACGAGTCGGCACCGCTCTCCATCGCCTCTACCTTTGAGGTCTCAAGGGTTACCGCCGTGAGGAGAATGAAGGGGATATGGCTGTAGTTCAGGTCTTGCTTCACCATGCGGCACAGCTCAATACCTCCTATGGGCTCCATCATCACGTCGGAAACGATAATATCGATATCGTTGTTGGGAAGAAGCTGCAGGGCCTGCTCGCCATTCTCTGCCGTCAGCACATGGTACGTACGGCCGATAACCCGCCGCTCATATTGCAGCATCTGGCGGTTGTCCTCAACGATGAGCACCGTGGCACGTTCGCCATCTTCATTCACACCATCGTTGTCGGCCGATGCCATCCGCTCCTCTTCAAAAGGCAGAGCGTGGTCTTCATCCAGCCGGATGACATCTTTCTGCTCTATAGGAAGCTGAAGACGGAAGATGTTGTATTGTTCGGAATCAACCATCTCCAACGTTCCACCATGAAGCTCTGTGAGAGACCGGGCCAAGGCCAGTCCGATACCCGTCCCAGTCTGCGAAACATCTCCTGCTCGGAAGAAAGGCTTAAAGAGCTGCTCGCGCAGAGAATACTCCACCAGCGGACCGTCGTTCACGCTCTCCACGAAGAAATGGTCGTTGATAATTCCCACCGATACCTTCACCAGGCGGTCGCAATACTTCACGGCATTGTTGATGAGGTTACTGACTATTTTCGTGAATGCCTCGCGGTCGACATACGCCATCAGCGGCTCGGCGGGCAGGATCAGCTCCGACTCGATGGACTGCTGGCGGATGGTGGGTTTGAAACGCACGTAGACGCTCTCTACCAAGGCGCCGATATTGCACTGTTCGAAATTCAGGCGCAGGCCATCGCGCTCGGTACTGCGGAAGTCAAGGAGCTGATTGGTGAGGTCGAGCAGACGGTCGACATTCTTTCCCATGATGCAGAGGCTCTCGTATTCCTCGTCGGCTGATGGCTTACGATGGCTGAGGATATCGCTCAGCGGACCTTTAATCAACGATAGCGGTGTGCGGATCTCGTGGGCCACATTAGTAAAGAAGTTGATCTTACTCTGATAGAGTTCCTGGTCTTTCTCGTGTTCTATCTTCTCCAGCAACATGTGGCGGCGCATACTTGAACGATGGCTGACATAGCGGTAGACAGCCCAGGCCAGCAGTCCGAGGGCGGCGGCATAAAGGAGCCGAGCCCACCAGGAGGCCCATGGTGCCGGCTTGACGACAACGGTCAGCTCGTAGAGGCTGGACTCCTGCGGTCCGTTGGAGCCTTGCGTGCGCACCTTCAGAAGACGGGTGCCTGAGGGGAGATTAGTATAAGTGATGTATTTTTCCCCATGGAGCTGCTGCCAGTCGTTGTCGAAACCTTCGAGCATATATTCTATCGGCAAGGCGGTCTGTTCGTTGAAGTTCAGCTGGGCGATACGAAGAGAGAAGGAGTTCTGGTCGTGACGTAGGGTAAGTCGTCTCGTGGTGGTGATGCTCTGTTCCAGCGGAGAGTCTGTGGTGTAGTTGTCTACTTCGGTATTATTGATCAGCAGCTGTGTGGCCACCAGCACCGGACGGGTGTCGGTATCAATGAAAGAACCGGGCGAGAAGGCTATGAACCCCGACAGACACCCCATATAGATACGGTCGTCGGAGGTGTGGAGCGACGAAGAGTAGTTGAAACTGTTGTCAAGAAGTCCGTTGCTCGTCGTGTAGATGCGTGCGTCATTACTCTTGGGATTATAGCGCAGCAGACCTCTGCCCGACGACATCCATAGCAGGCCGCGGGAGTCTTCGACGATGCGGAACACCGTCCTGACAGGGTGATACGACGGAATGGGAACCGACACAAAGCTGTCGCTCGCCATATCATAGCGTGCCACCCCCTGCCCCTCGGTGGTAATCCAGATCGTGCCATTGGAATCTTCGAAGATACTGAGGATATTATCCGAGGGCGTATGCCGGGCTTCATCGTGACTACTATATCGATGCCATGTCGTTTCTCCGGCAGCACGCCGATAGAGACCATTGCCATAGAGCGCCACCCAGAGCGTCTTTTGGTGGTCCTGATGAATATCATATACGATTTTACCGGTCACCACCGTGTCTGGGGTAAACGTGTCGGTCGACGGGTCATAGACCGTCAGACCGCTGAGCTGGCCGAGATACACCTTATCATCGACGGCACAGATGGTAAACACATTATTATCCGGCAGCAAGGCGTTAGGTCCCACACCGGAATACGAACGCACGATGCGACCGGTAGGTATGTCAAGTATCTTCAGTCCGTAGGAGAAGGTGCCTACCCACAGCTCACGGCCGATAACCGCCAAGCCATGGATATTCGGAAAGGAATTGCTTGCTGCGATATAGCGGAACTGGTCGGTCTTGGGATTATAGCAGTTCAGGCCATGGTCTTCCGTACCCACCCAGATATTCCCTTCGGTATCCTCGGCAAACTCACGCACACGGCGCCCAGAAAGCGTATTCGGCCGGTCTAACCGCGGGAAGAATTTGTCGATGACATAGGAACGGCTGGGAGAATAGCTCACACCACCGAAATACGTTCCTATCCATACTCCGCCATATCGGTCGCAGAAGAGGCTGTGAAGGGAATTGTCGGAGAGTGAATAGAGGTTCGACGGCTCATTGGTATAATGATGCATCTCGTGCGTGAGCAGCTCGTAGATATAAAGACCATCCTCCGTGGCCATCCAAATCTCATTGCCGCTACGCAGGATGCTGTGGGCGAAGACGCTGCGCGCCTGGTCGGGCATTACATTGGTGATGACATGTGTCTTGGTGCCGACCTCATAAAGGCCCGACAGGTTGTCACAGACGAAGAGCTGGCCCTGCTCTGTAGGGATGATACCGAAAATGGTATGGTCGAGAAAAGTGTTGTTGCCGTGATTATCGTAAAAGGTGTTGATGGTCTGAAACGTGTTGTCCGTATAGCACAACCCACCGCCGAAGAAACCCAGCCAGATACGGCCGTCGCCTCCAACGGCCAGACTGGTCACATTCGGTAAGCCTGCCAGCGGGAAATGCTCCAGCGTCTTTCGCTTCACATTATAGCGAAACAAACCCTGCAGCTGACTGTTGATATAGATGTCATCACCATGTCCATGTATCAGGTTGATGTTATTGACAATCTTCTCTCCACTGTCGGCCACCATGTCGAAAGGACTGAACGAGTCGGTTTGCGAGGAATAGAGAAAAACGCCCTTGTCGGTTCCTACCCATAGCACATTGAACGGATCGAGGTAGAGGGCATTGATATAGTCGCTGCCCAGACCATGGGAGCCGTCACCCTGGCGATAGACCTTAAACGACTGACCGTCGAAACGGTTCAAACCGTCTTTCGTGCCAAACCACATGAAACCGATGCTGTCCTGCGTAATCGTCAATACGGAATACTGGGACAAGCCAGACTGCATATCAAAATTCCTAAAGAGTGGTACTGATTGTAACACATTAATATTCAGGAACATAAGAAAGCATAGCACACCGAGCCTGTACGGACAGCTATGGTGATTGCGGAAGGTAGAGCCTATGACCATGTGGTAATATCGCTTTAATGATGTTTTCTCGTTAAATACCAATTGATTGCATATTGCAAAGATACAACAAATCTATCATATAACCCAATAAAAAAGAAACTTTTCACTAAAATAATTCTTTTTATTTCGGAAACATGCAGGCTTAAGGAGAATATTTCGTAACTTTGCCGACGAAAAAAATATTGAGACATGGTTCTGAAGTACGACGTCATTGTTATCGGTGCCGGACATGCCGGATGCGAAGCTGCCACTGCGGCCGCCAACATGGGCGCAAACACCTGCCTGGTAACCATGGACATGAACAAAATAGCACAGATGTCATGCAACCCCGCCGTGGGCGGCATTGCCAAGGGACAGATCGTTCGAGAAATCGATGCACTCGGCGGACAGATGGGACTCGTCACCGATGCCACCGCTATCCAGTTCCGAATGCTCAACAGGGGGAAAGGACCTGCCGTATGGAGTCCAAGAGCACAGTGCGACCGCGAGAAATTCATTTGGAAATGGCGGCAGACGCTCGATGAAACCGAACATCTCGACATCTGGCAAGACCAAGCCGACGAACTCCTCGTCGAACAGGGCGAAGCCGTCGGCGTGCGCACCATCTGGGGCGTCGAGATACGCGCCAAGGCCATCGTCGTCACCGCAGGAACATTCCTCAACGGACTGCTGCATATCGGAAGGAAACAGGTGCCGGGAGGAAGAATAGCAGAACCCGCCGTTGCACATTTCACGGAAAGCATCACCAGACACGGCATCCGTGCCTTCCGGATGAAGACAGGAACACCGGTGAGAATAGACAAGCGCTCGGTACATTTCGAAGACTGCGAGGAACAGCCGGGGGAAACCGACCACCACATGTTCTCCTACCTGAACCGCAACCGTCCGCTGCGACAACTGCCGTGCTGGACACTGAACACCAATGAACACGTACACGAAATCCTGCGTTCAGGATTGAACGACTCACCACTATATAACGGACAGATACAATCTATCGGACCGCGCTACTGCCCGTCCATAGAAACCAAACTGGTCACCTTCCCGGAACGTGACCACCACCCCCTTTTCCTCGAACCCGAAGGCGTTGACACCAACGAGATGTACCTCAACGGCTTCTCATCGAGCATGCCCATCGACATCCAGCTCAACGCGCTCCGCCAGATACCGGCGCTGCGCGATGCAAAAATCTACCGGCCCGGCTACGCCATCGAATACGACTTCTTCGACCCTACCCAACTCGACCACACTCTGCAGTCGAAGGTCATCGGCGGACTCTTCCTCGCCGGACAGGTCAACGGCACGACAGGTTATGAGGAAGCAGGCGGACAAGGCACCGTTGCCGGCATCAACGCCGCACTCTACACCCAGTCGGAAGGGACAACGAACGACACCCGCAGCCGATTCATCCTTCAACGTAATGAAGCTTATATCGGCGTACTCATCGACGACCTGGTGACCAAAGGCGTCGACGAGCCCTACCGCATGTTCACCTCAAGAGCAGAATACCGCATCCTCCTCCGACAAGACAACGCCGACGAAAGACTCACGGAAGAGGCCTATAAGCTGGGCCTCGTCAAAAAGAACCGTTACGACTGGTGGACGGAAAAGAAAGAGGCCGTAGAAAGCATGCTGCAGTTCTGCTATAACACACCGGTAAAACCGAAAGAAATCAATAGCGCACTGGAGCAGATCGGCACCACGCCACTACAGTTCGGGTGCAAGATTGCCGACCTCATCGCTCGACCGCAGATTACTATCAACGAATTGGCAAAGCATATCCCTGCCCTCCAGGAAAAGATTGCAGCACTACCCAACCGACGTGAAGAAATCACCGAAAGTACCGAAATAAAAATCAAATACCAAGGCTATATCGAACGCGAGAAAATCGTGGCTGACAAGATGATTCGCCTGGAAAACATCCGCATCAAGGGACGATTCAACTACCAAGAGCTCCACGAACTCTCCACCGAAGCCCGACAGAAATTGCAACGTATCGACCCCGAGACACTGGCACAAGCAAGCCGTATTCCCGGCATTTCCCCCTCCGACATCAACGTCTTGCTGGTGTTGTTGGGAAGATAGGTTTCACGTGAAACAATTAATTCAAAACATACTATAAATAAAGTCATTATGAACAATCAATTACTATTGGACAATCTGCGCTGTATACCTGATTGGCCGATTAAAGGCGTTAATTTCAGAGATGTAACGACCTTGTTTAAGAGTGCTGCATGCGTCAAAACCATCAGCGACGAGATGTACGAACTCTACAAAGACAAGGGTATCACCAAGATCGTAGGTATAGAAAGCCGCGGCTTTGTGATGTCATCTGCACTGGCAACACGTCTCAATGCAGGTATCGTTCTTTGCAGAAAACCCGGCAAACTTCCGTGTGAAACCATCCAACAGAGCTATGCTAAGGAATATGGTATCGACACCATTGAAATCCATAAAGACGCCATAGAAGAAAGCGATGTCGTTTTGCTGCACGACGACCTCCTGGCAACGGGTGGAACGATGAAAGCTGCCTGCGACCTCGTCAAGAAATTCAACCCCAAGAAAGTCTATTGCAACTTCATCATCGAATTGGTGAACGAAGGACTGAACGGAAGGATGGCCTTCGACGATGACGTGGAAGTAACGTCCCTGATCCAGATCTAAGGGAATACATATTATTAATACATTGTTGTCCATCAACGCCTGAAATGCATTTAAGACGCAGAGGACATAGGAGAAACATTTGTTTCACGTGAAACATTAACATGACACACAAGGAAGACGAAGCACGGTTAGCCTACTTGAAAGGCATTGTCTTAAGCATGCCTGAGAAGCCTGGCAGTTATCAGTTCTATGACGACCAGCATACGATTATCTATGTCGGTAAGGCAAAGAACCTGAAAAGCCGTGTTTCGTCTTACTTCCACAAGGAAGTCGACAGGTACAAGACAAAGGTGCTGGTCAGCAAGATTCGCGACATCAGCTACACCGTTGTCAACACCGAGGAAGACGCCCTGCTGCTGGAGAACAGCCTCATCAAGAAGTATAATCCCCGATACAATGTCCTGCTGAAAGACGGAAAGACCTACCCCAGCATCTGTATCACCAACGAATACCTTCCCAGAGTCTTCAAGACACGTACTATCAACAAGAAATTCGGCACGTTCTACGGACCCTACAGCCATATCTCCAGCATGTACACCATCCTGGAACTGATCAAGAAGGTATACAAGCCGCGAACCTGCCGGATGCCGATCACCAAGGAGGGCATCAGCCAGGGGAAATATCGCCCATGCCTGGAGTACCATATCCACAACTGCAACGGGCCGTGTATCGGCAAGCAGAGCTACGAAGACTACCAGCATGCCATTGCACAGGCAAGGGAAATACTGAAAGGCAACACGCGGGAGCTCCTGCAGCTGTTGCGTGAGGAGATGATTGCGAAGGCCGAAGAGCTGCGCTTTGAAGAGGCTGAACAGCTGAAACAGCAGTATATCATCATCGACAACTTCGTGTCGAAGAGTGAGGTGGTGAGCCATACGATTACCGATGTCGACGTGTTTACCATCACCGACGACGACGGCCAGAAGAATGCCTTTATCAACTATATCCACGTGAAGAACGGCACCATCACGCAGAGTTTCACCTTTGAATACAAACGGAAGCTCGATGAGAGTGATGAGGAGCTGTTGCTGACGGCCATTCCCGAGATTCGCGAGCGCTTCGCCAGCACGGCCAAGGAAGTCATCGTGCCCTTCGAGATGAGTTGGAAACTGCCTGATGCAGAGTGGTTTACTCCTCAGCGTGGCGATAAGAAACACCTGCTCGACCTCTCTGAGATGAATGGCAAACAATATAAGTTCGACCGGCTGAAACAAGCAGAGAAACTAAACCCGGAACAGAAGCAGACGCGGCTGATGAAGGAACTGCAGCAGAAGCTGGGGCTGAAGAAGATGCCATACCAGATAGAGTGCTTCGACAACTCCAACATCTCGGGTACGGATGCTGTAGCCGGCTGCGTGGTGTTCAAGGGAATGAAGCCCTCGAAGAAGGACTATCGGAAGTATAACATCAAGACTGTCGAGGGGCCTGACGACTACGCATCGATGCAGGAGGTGGTGCGCAGGCGCTACAGCCGCATGATAGAGGAGGGCACTCCCCTACCCGACCTGATTATCACCGATGGCGGACAGGGTCAGATGTCAGTCGTCCGTGAGGTGGTAGCGGGTGAGCTGGGCCTGGACATCCCCATTGCCGGACTGGCCAAGGACGACCGTCACCGCACCAACGAGCTTCTCTTTGGCAATCCGCCGCAAACCATTGGGATGAAGACAGATAGCGAGCTCTTCCACGTCCTCACACGCATCCAGGACGAGGTACACCGCTACGCCATCACCTTCCATCGCGACAAGCGCAGCAAACACGCCCTGCACAGCGAGCTCGACGACATCAGCGGCATCGGGCCGAAGACCCGCGACTTGCTGCAGAAGAAACTGAAGACGGTGAAACGCATCAAAGAGGCTACTATTCAGGAACTTACAGTAATTATCGGCAGCAAGAAAGCAGCCATTATCTACGCACATTTCCATCAGTCGTAAGCCATTGACACTTACGCCTTCGAGGATATTCCTATCGTTACATAATGTGTTGAAGATAAAGCATCTATGCCACTTATAGAAAGGATGGCAAGAGCAAACGGACCTTTGACACCCATCTTTCTGGCCAACCGACAAGAAAAAAGAAAGAAAACCGCCAAAATAGTTGGTGGTTTCATTTTTTTTATAGAACTTTGCAACCATACAGATTATCAATAACCTACAACCGGAAACCTCAGGTAACCATTCAGCGGCGGCGTGTCGCAACGGTGTGCCTGGTCGCAGACCTGACAAAATATATTTACCAACCTAAATACTAACAACTATGGAAAAAAGTAAGATGTTTCTCCGTCTTTGCAGAGGCAGCATCGTCATGCTGCTGCTCATGCTGAGTGCTACGCTGTGTGCACAGTCGAACACCACGGTGACACTCCAGAAGTCTGTACTCCTGGACAAAATCAAGGGCGGCTGGGCCGGCCAGACCATCGGCTGCGGCTATGGCGGTCCCACGGAGTTCTGCTATCGTGGCATCATGATTCCCGACGATGTGGAAATCGTCTATCCCGAGCACCATCTGAAGGGGTTCTACGACAACCTGCCAAGCCTCTTCGACGATGTGTATATGGACCTTACCTTTGTCGAGGTGCTGACGCAGGAGGGCCTTGACGCCCCTGCCGAGTCGTTTGCCACGGCCTTTGCCTATGCCCCCTACCCGCTCTGGCACGCCAATCAGCAAGGACGCTACAACGTCATGCATGGCCTGATGCCACCTGAGTCGGGACACTGGAAGAACAATCCTCATGCCGACTGCATAGACTATCAGATAGAGTCTGACTTTGCCGGACTGATGTCGCCGGGCATGCCGAATGCAGCGTCTGAGATTTCCGACCGCGTAGGCCACATCATGAACTACGGCGACGGCTGGTACGGCGGTGTCTTCATTGGTGCGATGTACACGCTGGCGTTTATCGAGAACGATGTCGAGACGATTGTCGAGAAGGCACTGACGACCATTCCCGAGGGCACCCGTTTCCGTGAGCGTGTGGGAAGCATCCTCACGTGGTACCGTGAAGACCCCACCGACTGGAAGCGTGCTTGGCGCCTCTACAACGAGCGCTACAGCAAGGACATCGGCTGTCCGGAGCTCATCCTGGCACCCGGCAATATCGATGCCACGATGAACAGTGCCTACGTCGCCATCGGACTCCTCTATGGCCATGGCGACTTTGGCAAGACGATGGAGATCTCCACCCGCTGCGGACAGGACTCCGACTGCAACCCGTCATCGGCTGCCGGCATCCTGGCCACCATGCTCGGCTACAGCAACATCCCCGAGCAATGGATGCCCAACCTGCGAGAGGTTGAGGACCGCGACTTCACGTATATCAAGCTGTCGCTGAACGACACCTATTCGATGGTCTACGACCTGGCCCTGAAGATGATCGAGGCCCATGGCGGCAGCGTCGGCGAGGACGACGTGACGATAGCCGTGCAGGAGCCCGTCGCCGTACGCGTGGAACAGGGCTTCACCGATATCTATCCGAAGCTCCTCACCTCCGGCATCCAGCACCTTGGCACCACGGAAGGCGGCCAGAACACGTTCCGCTTCCATGGCCGCGGCATCGTGGTCTATGGCAACATCGACTGTGCCGACAAGACCTACGAAGCACAGCTGGAGGTCACCATCGACGGACAGGTGGACCGCGTGATGACGCTCTGCTCAGACTTCAACAAGCGCACTGCCGATGCCATCTACTGGAACTACGACATGGCCGACGGCGCCCACGAGGTGACCTTCAAGGTGCTCAACCCCAACGCCCAGGCCAACATCAAGGCCAACAGAGTCATCTACTACGTGGCTGACGACACACCCGTCGTGCCCACCCTGCAGCCCATCGTATTCAACAGCTGGGGCGACGGCTTCAACACGGGCACCTCTGGCGACTTCGACGGCGACGGCATCCACGACCTCTTCCTCTGCGGCGGAAACATGGGCGGACATGTGCTCAAGGGCACGGGAGAAGCCTCTGCGGCAGCCTATCAGGAGGTCGGCAACATCGGTGACATCGGAAACGTAGACTTCCTCGCTACTGCCTATCCCGTCGACTTCGACGGCGACGGCATCCTCGACATCGTTGCCTTCGACTCCGAACCCAGCGGACATACTGCCGACGACGGCGGACCGGAAGGACTCTTCCTCGGCGACGGGACAGGAGCCTTCCACATCGCCCCCACTGCCGTCTACGAAGCCGACGGAACCACCCTCGACGAGGGCTTCAACTGGACATGGATCAAGTCCGGCGACGTTGCCGACTTCGACAACGACGGCAAGCTCGACCTCGTCGTCTGTTCCGACAAGACCAACTACAACTGCCTGCTCCTCGGCATGGGAAGAGATACCAACGGCACCATCCTCTTCAAAAAGAAAAACTACGACAACCGCCGACGCTACACCATCCAGAACACCTCATGGGACCACTGTATGGGCTACGTAAAGGCCTACGACTTCAACAGCGACGGATACATGGACTTCATGCTCACCGGAACGAATAAATCCAACAAAACCGTCATCTTCTTCAACAGGCCGTCCACACCGACGGCATTCATCGAGACCGACTTCCCAACCCACCGCAACCTGCCGTCGTTCGACTTTGCCGACGTCAACAACGACGGACTGCCAGAGATATACTTCTCCGGCGAATACCACGAAGGGTGGTACAACCAAATCTACAGCCTCGTCAACGACGACAGCAACAACCCCGCCTACCGACTCTTCGCAGGACTGCCGTGGCAGAACAACGACCGCTGCATGGGGTTCCGATCCAGTGCCTTCATCGACTGGAACGGCGACGGCATCATCGACATCATCGAGACCGGACGCTCTGACACCGAGATGCCCGACGGCACCACCCTCGACTCCAGAGCATCGAAGATACGCATCAACTACCTCGACGGACTCGAGTGGGCCGACCCCATCCTCACCGCCGGCTCAAACCTCAACGCGGCCATCATCGCCGACGTAAACAACGACGGCATCAACGACTACCTGCGCAACGGAGAGAACGAGCTCGCCGTAGACATCGAAGGACTGAAATACGGCACAGGATCCTTCTTCTCAGCCACCGTCAACCCGTCACCGTCAGCCTATCAGCCGCAGCCACCCGTTCTCAACGAGCCGATAACCACCAAGGACAACGTCACACTGTCGTGGCAACTGCCTGCAGGAGCCATCGGCAACGAGACCTTCGAATACATCGTCTTCGACAACAACGGCAACGTCGTCGCCGGCACCAATGTCGCCAACTTCCCCACAGGCGAGCGGAAGACACCCACCAGCGGCAATGCCTGCCAGGCACGACAGGTCACACTCAAGCTGCCTGAGGGCGAATATACCTACGGCATACAGATGGTCAGCGGCGCCTACCTCGGCTCTTCATTCGCCACAGGAACCTTCACCATCGGCAACGGCAACGCCATCACAACCGTCAGCACCGACGAAAAGGCAGCAACAGCCACCTACGACCTGCTGGGCCGCCCTGCCACCCCCTCACGCAACGATACCACTCATCCAGGCAGCAAAACCTCTAAGCCACATCACATCATCGTAAACACCAACGGGAAGAAAATCCTGAAATAAACCATCGTCTGACTGGCCGCTCACCAGCTTTGCAGACCCTAGGCTGGCCGCACACCAGCCAGGCAGACACCACACAGACCACTCACCAGTCGGGCTGACACCGCCGGGCTGGCACTACACAGGCCACTCACCCGCTGGGCTGACACCGCCGGGCTGGCCGCACACCTACGGACACCAAAGGTATGCTTTTGCCATCTATGGCGGCCTGTGAAAGAAATAATTCATCCGATACCACGACCCTGTAGGCGTCACCCCCACCTCGTTTGATATCCTGTCAACGGGTCTGTTGGGTGACGCCTCCCGGGGACTGCAACTCTCTTTAACTTCGTTTAACGTCGTTCCCCCTTTTTCGCATTCGCGGAAAACGATGTATTCCCTAAGAGAATACAGTGTGATCCCTAAGAGAATGCAGTGTATTCCCTAAGAGAATACAGTGTGATCCCTAAGAGAATACAGTGTGATCCCTAAGAGAATGCAGTGTATTCCCTAAGAGAATACAGTGTAATCCCTAAGAGAATACGATGGGGTGGCTTAGAAAATACGAGGGGGTTCTTAAGAAAGCCCGAAGGAGAGCATGAGGGCTGTTGGCAAAGGAAACAACGATGTTTCTTTTCCATAGGGCACCATTTGCTAATGAGGCTTCGGAACGCAAAAAGAAGAAAAATACCCCGTCGCGGCAAAAAAAGAAATGTTTTTCTTTGTTTTGCCCTTAACTTTTTGTAATTTTGTAGGCATGAGAGTAGTCATACAACGTGTCAGCCATGCTTCCGTCAGCATCGGCGGCCATCTCAAGTCGCAGATCGGACAGGGACTGCTGGTGCTCCTCGGCGTAGGCAGCGACGACAGCCAGGACGACATCGACTATCTGGTGAAGAAAACCATAAACCTGCGCATCTTCAATGATGACGAGGGGGTGATGAACCGCTCCGTCATCGATGTCGGCGGCGACATCCTCGTCGTCAGCCAGTTCACCCTGATGGCGTCAACCAAGAAAGGAAACAGGCCAAGCTACATCCATGCCGCACCCCACAAGGTCTCTATTCCGCTCTATAATCGCTTCTGTGCGACTTTAGAGACTTCACTGGGCAAATCCATAGGAACGGGGGAGTTCGGCGCTGACATGCAAATAGAATTGGTCAACGACGGCCCTGTCACCATCTGTATGGACAGCAAGAACAAAGAATGAGGATATGAAGAAATACCTGAAAGAAATAGAGACCGCCGGCATCATCCTGCTCGCCCTCGGATGGAGTGTCGGCCATTTCGTCAACCTCTACTTCGGCGCGGCCATGGTGGCCATAGGCATACTGCTGTGGGCCTTTACCGTCGTCGTCAAAGCACTGGACTGGCAGCACTACCGACGCGACAACCTCGTCAACATCGCCATCATCATGGGTGCCATCATCGGCATCTTCATCACCCTTAAATTCATTGTCAGATGACCATCAAGGAAGCACAACAGCAAGTAGACCAGTGGATTAAGACGTACGGCGTACGCTACTTCTCCGAACTCACCAACATGGCATGCCTCACCGAAGAGGTGGGCGAGCTGGCCCGCGTGATAGCCCGCAAGTATGGCGACCAGAGCTTTAAGGCCGGCGAGGACGCCAACCTCGAAGAAGAGATGGCCGACGTGCTGTGGGTGCTCATCTGCCTGGCCAACCAGACGGGTGTCGACCTCACCGAAGCCTTCCGCCAATCAATGGAAAAGAAGACTAACAGAGATTCCATCAGACATATTCAAAATCCAAAACTAAAAGCATAACAGAATCATGATGAACAAAGAAAACAAAAGCCGAATCGACCAGGCTCTGTCAAAGTACAACCTCAATGTCAGCGATGCCGACGTGCAAGCTGCTGTACGCACCATCATCACCGAGAAAGTACCGCAGAACGACACCCAGGAGGTCAAGAAATTCCTCATGGGAAGCATCGAGCTCACCACCCTGAAGACCACCGACTCTGACGTCAGCGTCATGGAATTCACCGAACGCGTCAACCGCTTCGACCAGGAGTACCCTGCCCTACCCCATGTCGCCACCATCTGCGTATACCCCTGCTTCGCCGCCATCGTCAACGACACCCTCGAAGTCGACGGCGTTGAGATAGCCTGCGTCAGCGGGTCCTTCCCCTCCTCACAGGCACTCATCGAAGTGAAGATTGCCGAGACAGCACTCGCCATCAAGGACGGTGCCACCGAGATCGACATCGTCATGCCCGTCGGCAAGTTCCTGCAGGGCGACTACGAAGGCGTAGCCGATGACATCAGTGAACTGAAGGCCGTCTGCGGCGACAAGGCCATGAAGGTCATCCTCGAGACCGGCTGCCTGCGCAACGCTGCCGACATCAAGAAGGCATCCATCATCTCCATGTATGCCGGTGCCGATTACATCAAGACCTCCACCGGAAAAGAGAAGATTTCTGCCACGCCCGAGGCTGCCTACGTCATGTGCCAGGCCATCAAGGAATACTACGACGAGACCGGCATACAGATTGGTTTCAAGCCTGCCGGCGGCATCAACACCGTCATGGATGCCATCACCTACTACACCATCGTCAAGGAAGTGCTCGGTGAGAAGTGGCTGACTAACAAGTGGTTCCGCCTCGGAACATCACGCCTCGCCAACCTCCTGCTCTCCGAACTCGAAGGCCACGACGTGAAGTTCTTCTAACCAGAAAGCATCCTTTAATAAAACATTCACGAATACCATAAAAGTCATCGCATGGCAAGCACTCCGATAGAGACGCTTCCATGCGATGACTTTTTTATCGTTGGCGGTGTTGCCTAATAGCTTTTTTCAGCTGTTGCGCTGGATGACATAGTCGAGATAGGCCTCCAGCGACGTCCTGATAACCGGGTCGGACACATGCGCATTGATAAAACGACTGCATTCGCCATGGAACTCCCACATACGCTGCTCGGCATACTCAATACCACCGTTCTGCTTGGCAAACTCCACCAAGACAGCGATTTCATCGGTATTCACCGTCCCCGCCTTCACCTTCCGAGCCAGCGTCAGCATCGAGTCATACGGCGAATGCTGCAAGGCATAGATGACAGGCAGCGTCAGCTTGCCCTCAGCCATATCGTTGCCAGTGGGCTTGCCAATCTCTGCGGCGTCGTAGTAGTCGAAGATGTCATCGCGAATCTGGAAGATGATACCAAGGTTCTGACCGAACCGCTTCGCCGCCTCTACCCTATCCTCATCGGCTCCTGACGACAGCGCGCCGATGGCGGCACACGCCTCGAAGAGGGCTGCCGTCTTTTGCTTAATAACCTGATAGTAAACCTCTTCCGAGATCTCCTGGTTCTGGATATTGGTCAGCTGAAGAATCTCTCCGTTCGAGAGCGTGCGACCGAGTTCTGCCAGGTATTCCACGATGCGCTGATTGCCCGTCTTGGCCACACTCAACAAGGCCGTGGAAAGGATGAAATCACCCACCAGCACGGCTACCTTGTTGTCATACGTCGCATTGACAGATGCCTGTCCGCGACGCTCATTGCTCTCATCCACCACGTCGTCATGAACAAGCGAGGCCGTATGCAAGAGCTCTAATCCCACAGCAGCATATTGGGTCTGGTCCGTTATCTCGCCGAACGTCTTAGCCATGAGCAACGTCAACATCGGACGCATACGCTTGCCCGCACGCTGACGGATATGAGCCAACGCCTGTGACAACAAACCGTCGTCATGCGTCAACGCTGCGTTAAAATTGGCGATAAATTCGCCCATTTCCACTTCTATTGGCTTACGAATCTGCTGCAGTAGTTCCATGATATATTGAAATTTGATACAAAATTACGCATTTCTTTTCGTATAAATGCTGTTTTTTTTGTAATTTTACAGCCAAATATTATTTTTTTACAATGGAGAAACTATTCCTGCTCGATGCCTACGCACTCATCTACAGAGCTTACTATGCCTTCATCAAGGCACCACGTATCAATTCCAAAGGACTGAACACATCGGCCGTCATGGGCTTTGTAAACACTCTTAACGAGGTGATTACCAAGGAAAAACCAACACATCTCGGTGTGGCTTTCGACCATGGAAAGACCTTCCGCCACGAAGCCTTTCCAGAATACAAAGCACAACGGCAGGAGACCCCGGAAGATATACGCCTGAGCGTTCCGATCATCAAGGACATCCTCAATGCCTTCCGCATCCCTATCCTGCAGGTCGACGGCTTCGAGGCTGACGACATCATCGGTACGCTGGCCACCAAAGCCGGGCAGAAAGGCATAGAAACCTATATGCTCACCCCCGATAAGGACTACGGACAGCTGGTACGCGACAACGTGTTTCAGTACCGGCCACGCCACGGCGGCGGCTACGAGACCATGGGACCCGCAGAGGTCTGCGCCAAATACGGTCTCACCTCCCCTACCCAGGTCATCGACCTCCTGGCACTCATGGGCGACTCCTCGGATAACTTCCCCGGCTGCCCGGGTGTTGGTGAGAAGACGGCAGTGAAACTCATCAACGACTACGGATCGATTGACAACCTCCTCGCCCACTCCACCGAGATCAAAGGCAAGCTGAGGGAAAAAGTAGAGAATGCTGTCGATGACATCCGCATGTCCTACTTCCTCGCCACCATCCGGACCGATGTGCCGGTGGAACTGAACATGGACGAATTGAAACTCACCGACCCAAACGAGGCAGAACTGCGGAAAATCTTCGCTGAACTGGAGTTTAAGAGCCTGGCAGACAAGATTCTTAAAAAACCTGAAACAATTCAAAAGCCCGTTAACGGACAACTCGATTTGTTTGCAGAATTTGCAAGCGACACCCCGAGCGAGCCAAAATTCTCAAGTTTTGAAACCCTTTCGTCTACCCATCATTCTTACAAACTTGTTGAAAATGAGGATGAAATCAAAAAACTTTGTGAATATATCTTTACAAACGACTTTTTCGTTCTAGACACGGAAACCACTTCAACAAGCGCTATCGATGCCGAATTGGTCGGTTTGAGCTTTGCTGTGAAGGAAAATGAAGCCTTCTATGTCCCTGTGTCTGCTAAACGTGAAGAAGCTGAAAAGATTGTTAATATATTTAAAACGCTTTATGAAGACCCGAAAATCCTGAAGATAGGGCAGAACATCAAGTACGACCTTGAGGTGTTGGCCAACTATGGCATCACGTTGCAAGGTCCGATGTTCGACACAATGCTGGCACATTATGTCCTGCAACCCGAGCTTCGTCATAACATGGACTATCTGGCAGAAGTCTACCTGAACTACAAGACTATCCATATCGATGAACTCATCGGACCCAGGGGAAAAGGACAGCGGAATATGCGAGATTTACACCCCGCAGAAGTCTATGAATATGCCTGCGAAGATGCTGATGTGACACTGAAGCTGTACAACGTGCTGAAACCCAAATTGAAAGAGGGTAGGGTAGAGGAGTTGTTCTATGACATCGAGATGCCGCTCGTCCCCGTTCTGGCTGAAATGGAGATGAACGGTGTGCGCCTGGACACTGAGGCGCTGCAGGAAACGTCAAAACTTTTCACCGAGCGCATGCTCGAGTTGGAACACCATATCTATGAGCTTGCCGGGCAAGAGTTCAACATCTCCAGTCCAAAGCAGGTGGGCGACATCCTCTTCGGACAGATGAAGATCATCGAGAAGCCGAAGAAGACCAAGACCGGACAGTATGTCACCTCGGAAGAGGTGCTACAACAGCTGCGCACGAAACATCCTATTGTTGCCGATATCCTTGATTATCGGGGGCTTAAGAAACTGCTCGGAACTTATGTCGACGCACTGCCGAAACTGATCAACCCGCGCACAGGACATATCCATACATCTTTCAACCAGGCAGTGACAGCAACGGGCAGACTGTCGTCGAGCGACCCGAACCTTCAGAATATCCCCGTACGTGGAGAGGACGGAAAGGAAATCCGCAAGTGCTTCATTCCTGAACCTGGTTGTCAATTCTTTTCAGCAGACTACAGCCAGATAGAACTGCGTGTGATGGCGCACCTGTCGGGCGATGAAAATATGATACGGGTCTTCACGGAAGGCCACGACCTGCATGCGGCCACAGCCTCTACCATCTATAAAAAACCGATTGAAGAGGTGACGCGCGACGAACGAACGAAGTCGAAACGTGCAAACTTCGGTATCATCTACGGCATCACCGTCTTCGGTCTTGCCGAGCGCCTGGACATCTCACGCGATGAAGCCCGCCAACTCATCGACGGCTTCTTCGAGACCTTCCCACAGGTGCACGACTACATGGAGATGTCGAAGCAGCGGGCCCGAGAACAGGGTTATGCCGAGACCATCTTCCACCGCCGCCGCTACCTCCCGGACATCAACTCACATAATGCTACCGTTCGTGGGTTTGCCGAGCGCAACGCCATCAATGCGCCGATACAAGGCTCGGCAGCTGACATCATCAAGGTGGCGATGATTCGCATCTACCAGCGGATGAAGGCAGAAGGATTGAAGAGCAAACTCCTGCTGCAGGTGCACGACGAACTGAACTTCAGTGTCGTTCCCGAAGAGCACGATAGGGTAGAGGCCCTTGTGCTGGAAGAGATGCAGCGTGCCTATCCGCTTCGTGTACCCCTCGTAGCTGACTGCGGGTGGGGCGACAACTGGCTGGAAGCACATTAAAGTGAAAAATGAAAAGCGAAAGCGAAAAGTGAAAGATAAAACAACAACACAGGAACAGGCAGGGCCGGTGAAGCAGCGGTTCGTGGTGCTCGATGCCCTCCGTGGCTTTGCCTTGTTAGGGATTATACTTGCTAACTTTCCCGAGTTTTCACTATGGACATTCCAGAGTGATGCCCATCACATGGCGATGCCTTCAGCAAACATCGACAGGGTGGTTCAGGCCTTGCTGTACTTTTTCGTCGACGGTAAGTTCTACACGCTGTTCTCGTTGTTGTTCGGCATAGGCTTCTCAATCATCATTGGTAACGCGATGAGCAGAGGTGCCGACGGAAGGAGAATTTTCTATCGTAGGATGACGGTGCTGTGTATAATCGGTCTGGCTCACCTGCTGCTTCTTTGGAGTGGTGACATCCTGCTCCTCTATGCGCTGATGGGCATGCTGTTGCCATTGTTTTGGAAATGTACGGACAGGCACCTTTTGGGGTGGGCATTTTTCTTTCTGTTGCTACCCGTTGTCATTGACTTGTTGCGCTGGCTGACAGGCTTTTCCGTGGCAGACATCTTCTATCAGGCATGGTGGAGTGCGTGCGACCACTATGGTCTGACAGAGGAGAACTTCGGAACTTGGCTGCGCGATGGTCAGCACTATGCCGAGATGAACAGCTTCCTGATGCAGGGTGCTGTGGAGCGGATGTGGGAGTTTGTCCTCGGCAACCGCTATTTCAAGGTTTTGGGACTGTTCCTCATCGGCCTTTATATCGGCCGTCGTCGCCTCTATGCCACCCTGCCGCAAAACCGGCAGTGGCTCAAGAAGGTCAGAACGATAGGTTTTGCGCTTGGACTGCCGTTGTCGTTCCTCTATATGTGGAGCAGTATGAACGGCCATCCGTGGGGACCCGTTGTCCACAGCCTGCTCTATGCGTTGAGTGTCTATCCGATGGGTTTTGCCTATGCTGCGCTGTTCTGCCTGCTCTACCTGTCGTATGAGGACTCCCGAATATGGACCATGCTGGCGATGCCTGGCCGTATGGCATTGAGCAACTACCTGTCGCAATCGCTGTGCGGTGTCATCCTCTTCTATGGCATTGCCTTCGGTATGGGTGCCGACACATCGTTATGGATGACTGAGCTGTGGGCTGTCGGAGTATTTCTGTTGCTGTCAGTGCTCAGCGGTTTATGGCTCCGCTATTTCCGTTTCGGTCCGTTGGAATGGATCTGGCGAATGCTGACCTATGGCCAGCGTTTGCCTCTCAAAACATAAAAAAACATAAACATATCACACCTAATTTTGTATTGCACATAGTAATTAGTAACTTTGTTGGATAAATCTATACTATTATATATAAATAACAATCTATATTTATGCGCAAACCATTCATTCTATTCGCTGCAACGATGATGTGTCTGACTATGCAGGCACAGTCGTTTGTCCATGAGACGTCATCCACCTATCAGTGGCCCAAGGAGCCGCAGGTAAGAGAGAAACTACAAACCTGGCAGGACCTGAAGTTCGGCATCATCCTTCACTGGGGCGTGTATTCCGTACCCGGCATGGTGGAGTCGTGGCAGATAACCAGCGAAGACTGGATAACGCCAGATACCACCCGCACCTACGAAGAAGAGAAGCTGTGGTACTGGGGACTGAGCCGCGAGTTCAATCCCACCCAGTTCAACCCAGAGCAGTGGGCCGCCGTGGCCCGTGAGGCCGGAATGAAATATGTGGTATTCACCACCAAGCATCACGACGGCTTCTGCCTATGGGACACAAAGACTACCGACTATAAAGTCACCAACAGCGGCTTTGCCGGCAATCCCCGCGCCGATGCCCTTCGCTATATCATGGACGCCTTCCGTGGCGAGGGCCTCATGGCAGGAATGTATTTCTCAAAGCCCGACTGGCACTGCCCCTACTACTGGTGGCCTGTCAAGGCAACACCCAACCGCTATCATAACTATAATATCAAGGACTATCCCGAACGGTGGGCTAAGTACCAGAAATATGTCTACCAACAGGTAGAGGAACTCATGACAGGCTATGGCCCTGTCGACCTGCTCTGGTTGGACGGCGGTTGGTGCACGGCTCCGAAGGAAGACATCAAGCTGGGCGACATTGTGACAATGGCCCGCCAGAAGCAGCCTGGACTGATTGTCGTCGAGCGTGCCTGCCCTGGTGAGTTCGAGAACTACCAGACTCCCGAACAGCGCATCCCCGACCATCAGATACTCAACCCCTGGGAGTCGTGTATCACCTTGACCAACGACTGGGGATGGGTGCCCCGTCCACGGTTCAAGTCACCGGCCAAGGTCATTGCCACCCTCAGCGAGGTCGTTGCCAAAGGCGGTTCACTACTCCTTGGTGTAGGACCCACGCCAACAGGCATCATCGAGGAGCAGTCGGTGAAGATCCTCAAGGAGATAGGACAGTGGCTGCAGACAAACGGCGAAGCTATCTATGCCACCACCACCACACCCATCTATGGCAATGCCGACGGAAACATCTGGTTCACCGCTAACAAAGACCAGAAGACATTGTATGCCATCATCACCGCCACTGACGGACAGACACCGCAGACCGTCAGCTGGAAAGGTAATCTTCCCAAGGGTAAAATCATCCTTCTTGAAACGGGAAAGGCTGTGAAATATAAAACAGTAGACGAGGAGACCACCGTCACCCTGCCAAAGAAATACCAGAACAAGAACGGCTGTGTGCTGAAGTTTATCACACAATAATTACCCTCCCCATGTACAAACGTCTTTTTATTCCTGCCATCGCCATAACGACTGTTATACTCTTCGCCATCAGTTGCAAACGGTCACCGTCCATAACTCTTTCAGAGAAGTACGCACCGATGCTGACCCAACCTCATGGCTACGTAGCCTATCGGACGTCGCAGCAACCAGTCATCGACGGTCTTATCAATGAGTCCGACTGGCAGGCAGCACCATGGACGGAACCCTTCTGCGACATCAGCGGTGAGGGACATCCCACGCCACGCTACCTCACCCAGGCGAAGTTCCTATGGGACGACGACAATCTCTATATCGCAGCCCAGCTGGAAGAACCCAATGTATGGGCCACACTGACGAAGCACGACGAGATCGTTTTCCATGACCCCGACTTCGAAGTGTTTATCGATCCTGACGGCGACGCCCAACACTACTTCGAGATAGAGGTCAACGCCCTCGAAACCGTCTTCGACCTCTATCTCAACCGTCCCTACCGGTCACCAGAAGATGTCTTCGTTACCTTCGCCTACGACACTCCGGGACTACGTATCGCCACCCATGTCGACGGCACTTTAAACAATGCCACAGATACCGACCGCGGATGGACAGTGGAAATGGCCATTCCACGTACTGCCATTGCAAATCAATTTGATAATAACCTCAAAGCCGGAAATTATCTTCGCGTTGGAATGAGCAGGGTAGAGTGGCAGACCACCGTCAATGCCGACGGTACCAGCCAGCGAAAGTGCGATGATAAGGGAAAGCTGCTGTCGGAAGATAACTGGACATGGGGACCTACAGGTAAGGTAAACATGCACATGCCTGAGCGATGGGGTTATGTTTTTCTTAGTACCACCACCGTTGGGAAGGCTGTCGAGACCTTCTCCTATCCGGAAGAGTATGAATATGCTATAGACCGCCTCCTCTGGATGATGTTCTACGAGCAGGAAGAACAATACAGAAAGTCCGACCGCTATCATCACAATATCAAAGATTTCCATCTTACCAACAAAGAGATTCCTGCCGGTACTACCCTCGATATAGAAAGCACCAGTTCTTCCTACACTATCACTGCTACCGACAGTAACTTCATGAATCATACCATCAACCATTTAGGAAAAATCAGATGTTATAAACAAAAAATTGCATTCATATGAAAAAACTATTTTTAGCCACACTCACCCTGATCATGCTCATGGCATGCAACAATACTGCCGATAAATCATTTAAAATATACGGCTGGTATGGCTGGTCGCAAAAGGTTAGTACCGACAGTCTGGCCCATCTCTTCGCACAATGGAAACAAGAAGGAATGGACGGCATCTGTATGCAGGCAGGCGGCTTCAACCTGGAACGCATACAGACCGCTGCACGCATCGCCCACGAACAAGGACTTGAATACCACGCATGGATACCCACCATCCTGCAGCAGGGAAAAGACTCCACCTGGTACACCGTCAACAGGCTCGGACAGTCGGCCTATGTTCCTGAAGACAGAGCCTATGTCACCTACTATGCCACTCTCGATCCCCACAACCCTGACGTCGTTGACTGGCTCACCAGCCAGTATGCTGCCGTGGCCGACATTCCCGAGGTAGACTACATACAGCTCGACTATATCCGCTATGCTGACGTCATCCTGGCCGAGGGACTCTGGCAGAAGTACGACAGCACCATTCACCACGTCTGGTGCGACACCATCAACGGCGAACGCCGCATCCATGAATATCCCGGAGCCGACTATTGCTACTGCGACAGTTGTCTTGCCGACTTCCAGCAGCAGTCAGGCATCGACCTTCGCCAGCGAATGGCCGCCGGCGACGACCCCGCCACCATCAGCGAGTGGGCACAGTTCCGTCAAGATCAGGTCACCAACCTCGTCTCAAGCATTACCAAAGCCGTTCATGAGAAAGGCAAGAAAGTCAGTGCCGATGTGTTCCCCGGTCCGAAGAGCTATGCCATGAAGATGGTGCGACAGGAGTGGAACACATGGGACATCGACATGTTCCTGCCAATGAACTACAACGACTTCTATCTCCAGCCCGCCTCCTGGGTAGGCACCGTCACTGAGGAAGAAGTAAAGAGCACATCGAAGCCCGTGATGAGCGGACTCTTCATCTGTCCCGACTGGCAGAATAAGCAGCAGGTGAAAGATCCTGAAGGCTCAGGACTGCTGCCCAGCGAGATTGCCGAAGCCGTCGATGGTGCCCGCCGTGCCGGTGCTGCCGGCATCTGTCTGTTCACCCCCGACCGTATGGCCCCTGAACACTGGGAAGCCCTTCGCCAAGCCATGAAATAACAGCGTATGAACAAGCTGTCGCTACTGCTGCTCACGCTCTTTTCCGGGACGCTGTCGGCACAGACCATGCACCGCTATACGGCAGCCTTGCCGGCAACCGATGAATTGAAACGTACCCTCCCCACTCACGATGTCGTAGGTGATGAGCGTCCCGACCGTTTTGTAGGGATGTTCTATTGGACGTGGCATACGAATTTTGCCAACCATACCGAAGCCTTCGATGTAACGAAATTCCTGCACGAGCATCCCTATGCCATCCATCACTATGATGATCCGGCATGGGGCGGACGGAAAATCACACATTTCTGGGGAGAGCCACTCTTCGGATACTACCGCGACACCGATGAATGGGTGTTGCGCAAGCACGCCGAAATGCTGGGCGAGGCCGGCGTTGACGTGCTCATCTTCGACTGTACCAACGGCGGTGAGTTATGGACGGAGTCGTATATGAAGCTCTGTGAAGTATTCATGCAGGCCCGGGAAGACGGTGTGCATACACCCCAGATAGCCTTTCTCACCGCTTTCTGGCCCCATGAGCAGAGTCGCGATGCCATTCGCCGCCTGTACAACGACCTGTATAAGCCCGGACGCTATCGTGACCTGTGGTTTATGTGGAAGGGTCGTCCGCTGCTCATGGCCTCCAAGGATGGTTTTCCCGAAGAACTGAAAGACTTCTTCACCATTCGTCAGGGACAACCCGTCTATCAGGGTGGCCGTACCGATGACGATTACTGGGGCTGGCTGGAAATATATCCGCAGAACGGTTATAACCGTCAACCCGACGGCCATTACGAAGAGATGCCCGTCGGCGTAGCCCAGAACTGGTCGGCAGAGCGAGGACTGACGGCAATGAATGCTCCCGGCTCTTTCGGTCGCTCCTACACCCACCAGCACGGACAGTGCGATGATGCCGACGCCACGTTGCGCGGTCTGAACTTCCAGGAGCAGTGGGACAGAGCCATCGCCGTTGATCCGGAGTTCGTCTTCGTCACGGGCTGGAACGAATGGATTGCCGGCCGTTACGACCTATGGCAGCAGCAACACAACGCCTTTCCCGATGAATTCTCACAAGAGAAGAGTCGCGATATAGAACCTATGCGCGGCGGCTATGGTGACAACTACTACTATCAGCTCATTGCCAATATCCGTCGTTATAAAGGCATGCCAAAGGAACCGCCGGCCGTAGCGATGACCAAGAAGAAAATCAACTGGGACTATTGGCAACAGGTAGACAACGGCTTCCGCACCCATCGCGGCAATACCATCCATCGTGACAGCAGAGGGTGGGGGAGTGCCCACCTTGTCAACACCAGCGGCCGCAACGACATCATCGAGGCAAAGGTGGCTCACGACCACCGCAACCTCTACTTCTTCGTTGCCTGCGCAGCACCGCTGACACAACCTACCGACAATGCATGGATGCGATTGCTCATCGATGTCGACAGCAACCACCAGACAGGATGGGAAGGCTATGACTACATCGTCAACCGCCTCTCGCCTGACAACACTCATGCCTTCATCGAGACAAACCTCTTCAATAGTTGGTCGTGGTATGATGCCCGCCGCATTGATTACCACATCAATCAAAACCAGCTCATGGTTTGTATTCCTAAAACGTTGTTGGGTATCAAGGAAAACGCCGACTTCTGCCTGCAGTTTAAGTGGGCAGACAATACCACCGACGATGGCGATATGGTCAACTTCCTCGTCAACGGCGACGTTGCTCCTTTAGGCCGTTTCAATTATCCGTTCAGGGGAAGAGTAAAGAACTGAATAAAACTATATCAATAATAAATCATGTAAATAATGGAAAAGACAGAGAAAAGACAAGTCAGTGTGCCGTCAGCGCCTGCTGCCAACGGCAGAATTACGTTTGTGGATTATATCCGTGTGATAGCATGTTTCATGGTGATGCTTGTCCATGCAAGTGAGAATTTCTATGGTGCCGACTCATCGGGTCTGGCTGGAAACATGTCGATGCTTGCTACTGAAAGCAACCGTTTCTGGGTTAGTTTCTGGGATGGTGGCGTGAGCCGCACTGCCGTTCCGCTGTTTATGATTGTTTCTGCTTTCCTGCTGGTTCCCATGAAGCCAGGTATGTCGATGACGGATTTCTATAAGCGTCGTTTCATGCGTATCTTGCCTCCTTTCATTGTCTTTCTGTTGCTCTATACGTTTCTGCCGCTGTTGTGGGGCGGTATGTCATGGGACCAGTCGTTGAACGACTTACGGTTGTTGCCTTGGAATTTCCCGTCGATGGGTGGCCATTTATGGTTTATGTATCCGTTGTTGGGTTTATATTTGTTCATTCCCATTATCTCTCCTTGGCTGGAGCGTGCCACGGCGAAGGAAGAACGTATTTTTATAGGTATTTTTGTCTTTACTACGTTTATTCCTTTCTTCCATCGTTTTGTGAATGCAGAGCTGTGGGGTGAGTGTTTCTGGAATGAGTTTACGTTGTTCTGGTATTTCTCGGGCTATATCGGCTATCTGGTACTGGCTCACTATATCCGTGTGCATCTGCAGTGGAACCGTAGTAAGCGTTTTTGGGTTGGTATTGCCAGCTTTGCCGTGGGTGCAGTCTTTACGGCTTGGAGTTTCTGGCTGAAGGGCAATCCTGGTGTGCTGATTGCTACTCCTGATATTGAGTGGGCTTGGCAGTTCTGTACGCCGAATGTGCTGTTGGCTACGTTTGGTGCCTTTTTGCTGTTTACGTGTATTGAGCAGCGTCAGGCTCCTGCACTGATTACAGACCTTGGCAAGTTGTCGTTTGGCATGTACCTGATGCACATGTTCTATCTTGCCTTCTTTGCCGGTCTTCTGATTGGCGGCGACCGTGCCAATCCACTGTTGCCGGTATGGTTGTGTATTCCTGTTATTGCGGTATTGACGTTTGTCAGCAGTGCTGTTACTGCTAAGGTATTGTCGTTGTTGCCTGGCAGCAAATACTATATTGGTGCATAGACTGTGTGGATAAGTGTGTGGAAAAAGTAGTGGATAAGGTTGTGGAAAAGAATGTGCATAAGCTGATGGATTTAAAAGTGTGGATAAGGCACGACTTATCCTGATGTTATTCCTCTGTGTTTCCACAGTTTCCTCACTACTTTTTTTATCCACTTATAAGTCATGTCCGTCATATTACAGAATGTGGATAACTTCATAACGTCTGCATTTTCAAAGAAAAAGGGTTATAGACAGGTGTCGATAACTCTTTTTCTGTTGTTGATATCTTTCTATGCAAGTTTTTTAGTGTTTTTTTATCCACTTTTCCACATTACATCATTATCATCATATTCATTTTTAAAAAAGAAAAGAAAGAAAAGGATATATGATGATAAGCCGGTTAGATGTTACCGGTTGAGGAGTGGTTTTTCGATGATGTACCAGGAGAGTAGTGCGAGGATGATGGTGATGACGAAGGTGAGGATGAGGCAGAGGGTGATGTTCTGCTGGTGTATGTCATATCGGATGAGTATCTGTATGACGGGGTAGTGGTAGAGGTATAGTCCGTAGGAGATGTTGTCGTAGTGTTGCAGGAAGTTGAGTGGTTTGCAGTAGTATGCTATGGCAATGATTATTGCTGAGAAGGCGAGAGGTTCGACGTAGTAGAGGAAGTCCCAGTGCATGACGGCAATGGCGAGGAAGAACGCTACGCAAGCTATGATGACTGTTTTGATGTGTCGGCAGAACCAGTCGAAACAGAGCAGTATGGTTGTTCCGCTGAAAAAGTAGATGATGGTTGTCGGGCTGCTTGTGCTGATGGCGTTATAGATTTCCTTTCCGGTGTGGTATTCCATAAAGTCGAGGAAAGCCCTGAAGGCGATGTATGTGGCGAAGATGGCGATGAGTATGTTTTTCTTGCCATATCGCCTCATGAGTGCTATGATGAGGGGAACGAGGATATAGAATAGTATTTCGTACTTCATTGACCATAGCGATCCGTTTACGGCTGTTTCTACGGGGCTGTCGGGGAATAGTCCGGGTAGCGACGGTTGCAGGAAGTTGAGGAAGGTGATGTTGGCGAGGAGGTATTTGAGTGTTTGTGTTGAGAACAGGTATTGGCTGCCGTTTAGCGGTGTGATGAATATGCCTGCGAGTATGCACAGGATGATGACTGTGGCGTAGGCTGGGAGTATGCGTCGGATGCGTTTTTGGGTGTATGTGGACAGTTTTCCTCTTCTGATGTAGCTGTATACGACGAGAAATCCTGTGATGGTGAAGAATGCTTTGACGCGCATCTGTCCGCTGACAATCCAGAACTGTTGGGTGTCGGTGAGTGTACAGAAGTGTACGAGGATGAGTGAGAGTGCGAAGAAATAGCGCAGGATGTCGAAGCAGTTGTCGCGTCGAACCCGTTCTATGATTTCGTCGCTGATGAGTTTTTTCTCATGCTTCATATACTGTATGGTTTTACCTGACGACGGCAATCTTGCAGACAACGCCCTTTTTCCCTTCTTCTGTTGCTGCGTGTACGACATATACTCCGGATGCTACTTTGCGTCCGTCCTGATCGTTTCCGTCCCATGTATAGCTTCCTCCGCTGCTTTGTCCTTCGTTGACGAGGCTGCCGTTGGTGGTTGTTATTTTGACGTAGGCGTTATAGCTGAGTCCTACGATGGTGATGGGTCCGTTGTAGTTTGGCTGTACGGGGTTTGGATAGGCCCATACGTTGTCTTTCTGCATGGTTTCTGTGGGCTGTGTGGCATCGGTCATGAATGCGCACAGTCCTTTGTCGGTTCCGATGTATAGTTGTCCTGTCGTGTTGTTGATGGCGAGAGCCTCGATGGTGTTGCTGAGGAGGCTGCTGTTTTCGGCAGTGTAGTGGGCAATCTGTGTGGTGTTGTCGTTGGCTATGAGGTATAGCCCGTCGTTTCCTGTTCCGAACCATTTACGGTTTCCTCCGTCGATGGCTATGCATTGTATGTCGACTCCGCTGAGTAGGTAGTCGGCGAGGTTTGTCCCGTCGTTACGAGGTACCTTTACTTGTTCGAAGCGTACGTCGTCGGGATCGGTGTCGCGGTCGGCCTTCGACAGATAGAAAGGTCCCTGGTCGGATCCTATCCATAGGTTTCCGTCTTTGTCTTCGGTGATGCAGCGGATGTAGTTGGCTTCTATTTCTGTTCCGTCTTCGTTGATGAACTTTTTATATATGGTGAGCTGGTCGGCGTCGGTGTCGTAGGCATAGAAGGATGGCAGGTCCCAGTGGTTGTTGACGAACCACATCCGTTGTGTGGAGTCGAAGTTGATGTTTTCCATTGATCCGAGGCTTCTGGGTTTTCTGAGTTGCAGGTCGCTGACGATGAGTTCCTGGTGTGGGAATGCTTTCCATTCTCCGTCTTTGGTGAGGCAGAGTATGGCTGTTTTTCCGTCGGCAGTCTGGCTGTTGAGGCACCAGAAGTTTCCTTCGCTGTCGAATTTTCCTGCGAAGGTCATGCAGTAGTTATTGTAGCTGGCGGGGTTGTTGATGCCGAGTGCTGTGTTGATGGGTGAGTTTCCGGTGTTCCAGCTGTTGGTATATACGCCGTTGTTGAACTCATAGAGTCCTGTCCGTCCGTAGGCGATGAGGTGCTGGTTGTCAAGAGGGTCGATGTCGAATCCGTCGAGGTCTACATATCTGTAGTTGGTGAGTTCGGCGATGTTGTCCTGATAGATTTGCCATTCGTCGTTTTCGTCGAGTACCTGTATACATCCCGGTCGGTTGAGGATGACTCCTCCGCGGTAGTATCCTCCTGCTGAAAAGAGTTTGTTGTCACGGATGTTCATGAAGTTGAAGTAGTTGTACTTCGGTCCTCCCGGGTTGAGTGTGCTGACGAGCTGGAGCAGGTCGGCATCGGGTTGGTGCTGGTAGCCTTGGAAATTGGTTATCCATTTCCAGTTGGCTTTGTCGAGCAGGTTGCTGTTGAGCGGTGCTTCGTAGCATCCTTTCTCTCGCGAGTTGGCGTATATGTTTCCGTCTTTGATGAATGTGTTGATGACGTTGATGTCGAGGTTATATACTTCGCTGATGTTGGCGTCCTTGACATTTATCCTGACGATGCCGAATCCTGTGCTGAGATAGGCGCTGCTGCCGTTGACGTATACGCTGTTGACGGTTTTGTCGAGCATGGTCGACTTGAGGTTATAGTCGGGGATGTTGACGACGGTGTTGTCGGTGTTGAGCAGGTCGATGTTGTAGTTGCTGTAGACGATGACGAGGCGTCGTGCTTCCTGGCACCATGCGATGTGTATGATTTTGCTGTCGTTGAGGAAGTTGATTTTGTCGTAGGTCTGTATGCTCTCGTCGTTGGTGTTGTAGGCATATAGGTTTTCGGATGCGAGGACATAGATGATGTCGCCGGCTTTTTCTATCTCTGTCACGTCGTGGTAGGCCAGATAGGTTTTCCATGTTCCTACCTGTGCCATTGCCATTGTGGCTGACATCATCATCATCAGAAATACGACAATCTTTTTCATGTAAACAAATTAGTAATTAGTAATGAGTAATTAGTAATTATGATTACTTTTTCTGCTTATGTTATTTCATTGAAGTTTCGGAAGTAAATAACGCCCTGAAAGGGCCGCTATATGTCAGCCCAGGGCAGCACCCTGGGTACGCGGACAATCGTATATTTCGCCCTGAAAGGGCAAAAGAATGCTCTTTTGTTTCAATTCTTTTGCCCTTTCAGGGCGTAGAATGGATGTGCACCACGTACCCAGGGCGCTGCCCTGGGCTGACATCTCATTGCCCCTTTGGGGCGCTCTTATACAGATTGATATCATACTTCCGAAACTTGAATAATTATGATTACTTTTTTCTGCTTATGTTATTTCAATAGTCTCTGGACGAGCTTTTGCGTGGCCCTGGCGCGGTGTGAGATATGGTTTTTGATGTCCATTCCCAACTCGGCAAAGCTCTTGTCGTAGCCGTCGGGGACGAAGATAGGGTCGTAGCCGAAACCTTCTGTGCCGTGTTTCTCGCGAGCTATCTGTCCGTTGACGATGCCTTCGAAGAACTCGACGTCGTCGGCCTTGTCCTGCATTATTAACGCGATGACGGTACGAAATCGTGCATGACGATTGTTATTATTTGCTAATTTACTCAATAATTTCTGCATGTTGGCCTCGGAGTCGTGGCCTTCGCCGGCATAGCGGGCACTGTAGACGCCGGGCTCACCGCCGAGTGCTTCCACTTCCAGTCCGGTGTCGTCGGCGAAGCAGTTCATGTGGTAGTGGTCGTAGACGTAGCGTGCCTTCTGCAAGGCGTTTTCTTCAAGGGTGTGGCCTGTCTCGGGGATGTCGGCGTGGCAGCCGATATCGTTGAGCGAGAGCACTTCTACGCTGCTGCCGAGGATGCTGCGTATCTCGTCGAGCTTATGGGCGTTGTTGGTGGCAAATACTATTCTCATTCTTCTTCGTTTGTCCTTCTGATGGGTTTGTTTGTTGTATTGTCAGTATGATTGACTTTCTTGGGTACGCGGGCCTTGATGGGGTCGAACCCTTCTCCGAAGACGCCGATGACGCTGCCTACGCTGACGAAGGCATTGGGGTCGATAGACTTGATGATGCGGAACATCTGCGGCATCTCACGCCGACGGGCAAGGATGCAGAGCACTTTCATGTCTTGTCCGGTGTACCATCCGTGGCCGTCGAGGATGGTGACGCCGTGGTCCATCTCGGTGCCGATGGCATAGGCTATCTCTTCGTGTTTCTTCGAGAAAATCATGAATTGCACGGACTGTCGCATGGCGTTGTTGACGTAGTCGAGTACGAAGTTCTCGACGACCATGGTGCAGAGTCCGAAGGCCACCTTATGGATACGGTCGATGCCGTCGCCGAACTGCGGGATGAAGAAGCAGGACCCGATGATGAAGAGGTCGACCATGATGAGCACCTGTCCCAGTGAGAAGTTGTAGTATTTGTTCACTGAGGCGGCGATGATGTCGGTACCGCCTGTCGACCCGTTGTTGTAGAACACGATGGCGAGGGAGCTGCCGGTGAACGTACATCCGATGAGTAGCGACATGAAGTCCTGTCCTTCGCCGAGGATCTTGACGATTTCGCCGTCGGGTGTCTTGACGAGTTCCTGGAAGAGCCATAGGAAGAAGGATATCATGAAGATGGCATAGATGGTCTTCATGAGGAACCGCCAACCGAGGATCTTCAGTCCTACGATGAGCAGGAGGGCATTGATGATGAAGTAGCTGATTTCTATCTCTACGCCTGTGGCATAGAAGATGATGGCAGCCACACCGGTGACGCCTCCCGTGACGATCTGATAGGGCAGCAGGAACACTGTCCATCCGAAGGAGAAGAGGATGAGGCCAAGGGTGATGAAGAAATAGTCCTTGACCTCTCGCTCTATATTTTTGTTTTTAAAGATACTCATAGGATTATTTGTTTGTTGGATTGGGAAATTGGTCGTATGGCAGATAAGGGGTATAATCTTTTCAGACAGGAACTTCCCTAAACACCTAAACGACCAAATGACCAAACGCCTAAACGACCTAAATGATCAAACGCCTAAACGACCAAACGACCAATCGACCAAACGCCTAAACGACTAGATGACCAAACGCCTAAACGACTAGATGACCAATCGACCAATTTCCCAAACAACTAAAATTACTTACATACCACGTTAACTATTTTCTTGGGCACGATGATGACCTTCATCACCTGCTTGCCGTCGGTGTACTTCTTGGTCTTCTCGTCGGCCAGCACGGCAGCCTCGATGACATCGTTTGTGGCGTCGGCGGGGAACTGCATCTGGAAGCGGGCCTTGCCGTTGAACGAGATGGTGAGCTGCATCTCGTTCTCCACGAGATAGGCCTCGTTCCATTCGGGCCACTGGCTGTCGCACACGCTACCTTCGCCGCCGAGCATCTCCCACAGTTCTTCGGCCATATGGGGTGCGAAGGGTGCGATGAGGCGTACGAGGGTGTTGATGACGTCGCGGTTGTGGCATTTCTGCTGGGTCAGCTCGTTCACGCAGATCATGAAGGCTGCGATGGCAGTGTTGTAAGAGAAGTTTTCGATGTCCTGTGTCACCTTCTTGATGAGGGTGTGCAGCGACTTCAGCTCAGCCGGTGTGGGTGCCTCGGCATTATCGCCGGCGGATGTGGCGATGGCTGTCGTGCAGAGGTTCCAGAAGCGGTTCAGGAAGCGGAAGCTGCCGGGGATGTTATTGTCGTCCCAGGGCTTCGACTGCTCTACCGGTCCGAGGAACATCTCGAAGATGCGCAGCGTGTCGGCACCCCATTTCTCGATGACGTTGTCGGGGTTGACGACGTTGAACATCGACTTCGACATTTTCTCGATGGCCCATCCGCAGACGTATCTTCCATCTTCAAGCACAAACTCGGCATGTGCGTATTCGGGACGCCACTTGCGGAACTCGTCAAGGTCGAGGACGTCGTTCTGCACGATGTTCACATCGACGTGGATGGGAGTGATGTCGTCGTAGCGGTCTTTCTGGTTATAGGAGACGAAGACGGGACGGCCTTCCTTCGAGGCTTTGTTGTCGCGATAGACGAAGTTCGAGCGACCCTGTATCATTCCCTGGTTCACGAGTTTCTGGAAGGGCTCTTCCTTGCACGATACGCCGAGGTCGAAGAGGAACTTGTTCCAGAAGCGGGAGTAGATCAGGTGGCCGGTGGCATGCTCGGTGCCGCCCACGTAGAGGTCTACCTGCTGCCAGTAGTCGTCGGCTGCTTTCGAGACGAGGGCCTCGCTGTTCTTCGGGTCCATATAGCGCAGGTAGTAGGCCGATGAGCCTGCGAAGCCCGGCATGGTGTTGAGTTCCAGGGGGAAGATGGTCTCGTTGTCAATCAGCGAGCGGTCGACAACACTGTTGGTCTTGGTGTCCCACGCCCATACCTTCGCACGGCCCAGCGGCGGCTCTCCGGTCTCGGTGGGTTCGTACTTGTCGATGTCGGGCAGCTGCAGGGGCAGACATGTCTCGGGAATCATCTGTGGCATGCCGTCCTTGTAGTAGACGGGGAAGGGCTCGCCCCAGTAGCGCTGGCGCGAGAAGATGGCGTCGCGCAGACGGTAGTTCACCTTCACGCGGCCCAGGCCTTTCGCGGTGACGTATTCCTTCGTCTTCTGAATGGCCTCCTTCACCGTCAGGCCGTTGAGCGAGAAGTCACCGTTCGAGGAGTTCATGACGATGCCCTCCTTGGCGTCGAAGCTCTCTTCCGAGACGTCGGCACCCTCGATGAGCGGGATGATGGGCAGGTTGAAATGTCGGGCGAAGGCATAGTCGCGCGAGTCGTGGGCAGGGACAGCCATGATGGCTCCCGTGCCGTAGCCGGCAAGCACGTATTCGGAGATCCAGATGGGTATCTGCTTTCCCGTCAGGGGGTTCACGGCATACGAGCCGGAGAAGACGCCCGTCACCTTCTTGTCGCTGATGCGGTCGCGCTCGGTGCGCTTCTTCACATAGGCCAGGTATTCGTCGACGGCAGCCTGCTGCTCAGGTGTCGTCAGCTGACCGACGAGTTCGCTCTCGGGAGCCAGCACCATGAATGTCACACCGAAGATGGTGTCGGCACGCGTGGTGAAGATGGTGAACGACTGGTCGCTGCCAGCCACCTTGAACTGCATCTCCGTACCCTCGGAACGGCCTATCCAGTTCTTCTGCGTCTCCTTCAGCGACTCCGTCCAGTCGATGGTGTCGAGACCGTCGAGCAACCGCTGCGCATAGGCCGACACGCGCAGACACCATTGGCGCATCTTCTTCTGGACAACGGGATAGCCGCCACGAACGGAGACACCGTCGACAACCTCGTCGTTGGCAAGCACCGTGCCCAGCTCGGCACACCAGTTCACCATCGTCTCGCCCAGGTAGGCAATACGATAGTTCATCAGCACCTGCTGCTGCTCAACGGCACTCATCGACTTCCACTCCTCAGCGGTGAACTGCAGCTCCTCGCTCTGGGCAACGTCAAGGTTGGCAGTACCCTCCTCCTCTAAATGCCTGATAAGCTTCTCGATAGGCTGAGCCTTCTGACAGCTGTTGCAGTAGAAACTGTCGAACATCTTCTGGAAAGCCCACTGCGTCCAGTGGTAGTAGCCGGGCTCGCAGGTGCGAACCTCGCGGTCCCAGTCGAACGAGAAACCAATCTTGTCCAGCTGCTCACGGTAGCGGTTGATGTTCACCTCGGTCGTCTTTGCCGGATGCTGACCCGTCTGGATGGCATACTGCTCGGCAGGAAGGCCGTAGGCATCGTAGCCCATGGGGTTCAGCACGTTGTAACCACGCTGACGCTTGTAGCGCGCGTAGATATCGCTGGCGATATATCCCAGCGGATGGCCCACATGCAGACCCGCACCGCTGGGGTAGGGGAACATGTTAAGCACATAGAACTTCTTCTTCGTGGCATCCTCCGTGACGTGATAGGTCTTCTGGGCCACCCATCGCTGCTGCCATTTCTTCTCAATGTCTCTGAAATTATAATCCATAGTGATATCTTGTTTTTGATTATTCCACATACCATCCGCTACACATGCGCAGGCGTGCATGTGTAAAAGATGGTGCAAAGGTAAATATATTTTTTTAATAAACCATAACTTTTTAAGCACGTTCTTTACTTTTTAAAGGACAACCTTGCGGTTTTCGGTTTTTTATTCCTAATTTTGCAGGCAGTTTCCAGGTAATAACAACCAATTATGAGAAAACAACTCATCAGCAGCATACTCCTCGCCATAACAGCCGTCATCGCCGCCAACGCGCAGACAGCAGAAACCCAGCAGACACAAAAGGGCGTCAGAAGCGGAGAATTCGTGTCGTATAACCTCTACTACAACTGGCAGTTCGTATGGATAAAAGCCGGGTCGGCTTCCATGTACACCGTCAAAAGCAACTACCGCGGACAACAAGCCTATCGCACATCACTCATCACACGAGGCAGCGACCGAGCCGACCAGTACTTCGTCATGCGCGACACACTCCTATGCTACTACACGCTCGACAACACCACTGACAGCAACGACCCGCTGCGACCGCTCTACTACCGGAAAGGAGCACGAGAGGGTAAACGATACTACGTCGACGAAGTGTTCTACTCCTACCCGTCGGTCAAAGGCGTACACGTAGACCTGCACCAGCAAACAAGCAAGGGAGCACACGAATACCGAAAGAAAGACTTCGACCACCGCGTCTACGACATGCTCTGCATGTTCCAGCGCGCACGATACTTCGACCCCTCAGGATGGCAGACAGGACACACCATCAGCTTCGACATGGCCGACGGACACAAGGTAGAGACGGCACGCATAAAATTCCGCGGACGCAACAACGTCAAAGCCGACAACGGAAAGACATACAAATGCCTCAAACTCTCATACCTCGAAAACGAAAACGGTAAATGGCAGGAAATAGTAACCTTCTTCGTCACCGACGACCAGCGACACCTCCCCGTACGACTCGACATGAACCTCCGCGTAGGGACAGCAAAGGCATTCCTCATCGACGACAAATAACAAATTGACAATATGGAAACAATAGACTTCGAAAAAATGAACGGACTCGTACCGGCCATCATACAAGATGCCGACACACGACAGGTACTCATGATGGGATACATGAACCCGGAAGCATACGAAAAAACCATACAGACCAAACACGTCACCTTCTGGAGCCGATCCAGACAGTGCCTGTGGACAAAAGGAGAAACATCTGGCAACTACCTCAACCTCGTCAGCATCAAACCAGACTGCGATGCCGACACGCTACTCGTCAAGGTTCACCCCGACGGACCGACATGCCACACCGGAACCGACACCTGCTGGGGAGAAGAAAACACCGCATCGCCACTGCTCTTCCTCACACAGCTGCAGAACCTCGTCGACTCACGACGCGACACCCTTCCCGAAGGATCATACACCACCACTCTCTTCCGCGACGGACTGAACAGAATGGCACAGAAAGTAGGCGAAGAAGCGCTCGAAGCCGTCATCGAAGCCGTCAACGGTACCGATGAACGACTCATCTACGAAACATCTGACATGCTCTACCACCTCCTCGTACTCCTCTCATCAAAACACATCCGCATCGAACAGGTAGTCAGCGAACTGCAGTCACGCCACCAGCCCGGATGGAAAAAACACTAAAATCCAGCCCCATTCAAAACCATTCGTAACGCCGTCACCCATTCAAACAACAAAAAAAAACACTAAACAAAAATGTTAAAATACTGTCAGAAATACTGACAAACGACCACAAAAACCTGCCGTCAGCCACCAACAACCCTATTTTCAGCCGGAAAAACAGCCGTTTTTCCGGCTTTTCCATAACCACCTGAGACAGAGACCTTTGCAACATCCTCCAACCCCGATAACCACTATCGGCATCGGCAACCCTAAGTATCCTCCGACCAAAATAGCCTATTTTGGTCACCAAAATAAGCTATTTTGGTCAGCAAAACAGGCGAATTTGCTCAGCCATTCCTTAGTTTCGTGATGCCCGAAACTAAGTTTTCGGGTGAAAAAGTCTTGTTTTCGGGTAAGCCAATCCTTAGTTTCGACAACCACAAGTGTACATTTCGACAAAAACGACCCTCATTTTTGTCTGGAACGAAACTAAGGAAAGTGTTAAAAAATGTCAGTTTCCTTTACACGTGATGGCATGACGCCATCACCGTCAGGCAACCATTCAGGAGCGAAGAATTATCTTCGCTTCGCCATCAAAAGCACAAATCTCTGCTGCCAATGTATTGAGATTGTGAAAACGGCTGTAGTCGCTGTCTGAAGGAACACCGGCAACAGCGCCCATCTGGTCCAAGTCCCATGGCGCAAGTATCAGGAGAGTACCGTTGACACATGCATTAAAGCGCTGGCGCTCTGGTTTCCAAAAAGCACCGATGGGTTCTTTCTGCAGGTGTATCAATGGAAAACACCTGTCCAGACACGCCTTTTTCATCTGCCGCTCACCCGCAGAGATGCCTGGCGTCACCACCACGGTGCATCCTTCCAGAATCGCCGACTCCCACTGTCGACGTTCGTCAGCATAATCAGTAGTCTCCTCATAAGGCAAACCGCTGACGGGATGCTTCCGATGACATTTCACCTGTATCTTTCGTGCCCACCGCAACAGAAACAAATTACCGAAAGCACCATAGCTGCGGTCACCAATCTGCACGTGCAGACAGCGCTGCATATATTCTGGCAATCGCTTACGCAACAACGCTCTACGGGGATTGTCCCTCACATAGGCTATCATCGCCTTGCGGTGACGCTCGTCCATACACACGGTGTCGTCGTAGTTCTCATCGAAAAGAGGCTGGAGGCATCTACCTACCAGCGTGTAGTACTCCTGCCGCTGTTTCTTGGAAAGACATCGTATCAGCGCACCCTCATTTGGGTATTGTTGAGCCTTCTCGCGAAGCCATGCCGGCACCCCCGCCCCGCTCAAATCGACCGATATCGGGCGATTTACCGAAGCCTCTAACCCCTGCAGTCGCTGCCAGTGGCTGGTACAGACAGCCTTAAACGCCTGGATGATATCACCGAGGCTCCACGCCATCGGTTCCATCACTTCTATCACACCATGGAAATGGTCGGGCATGCACACACAAGCATGCACCCTCACACGGTTGCCATGAACAGCCTGAGCCTCTGGCAGCCGCAGCCAGGTTTGTTCCACTGCCTCGCCAAGAGGGGTGAGCACAAGTGACCCGCGGTCCGTCACACCCTTGTTTTCACTGTCTTCAGCAAAGTGCGAAAGCCTCCTTTCGCGACCACCCACCACCAACGTAACAAGGTAAGTGCCGCGGCCATAATAGTCATGTCCCGGATTTCGTGGACGGTATGCCGATGTCATCATTTCACGTACAAAGGTACGAAATAAGATACCAACCACCAAATGATTTGTCAGAAATACTCGCTGACGGCGAACTCATACTGCTGAATAAAAATCTGCTTGAAGGCATAGAGGTTGTTCTGCTCGTAGAATATCATCACGGCCGGATAACGGATGATAATGCAGGAATTGCAAGATGTCTCTCGGAGTGTCCATAAGCCAAATATTATCAAATCGGTGCAAATATACAACTTATTTTCTGAATATCGGCTCACAAAAAGCAAAAAAACACCCGCCTTAAAGAAAAAATGAGCCGATTCGCCCATTTCTGTCTGTTACTGCTGCCAGGCATCACCCTCGACTCTCCCTGCCAGTAAGCATACCCATGACATACTTAAACGGGCTGTTAGAGAATAGTTTTGGTTATACGTCATTCTTAAAATAACTCACTCAGCTTTTCCGTTACCTCATCAGGCAACAGACACCCGAATGACCCTTTGTCCAATCTATCGACGAAACAGCCGTTTGTAGTACGGTACGGATGCCGTTAGGGTCGCCCGTTCGCAAGTGGTTGTTATTACTTAACCTCGTGTCATAGTTACTTCGCTCCCTTCCTTCTATTACACTCTCTGCACAACATCTGGCAGTTCTCGATGACCGTTCGTCCACCTTCACGCCACGGAGTGATGTGGTCGCCCTCCATAAATTCATAGTCGAACTCCTTTCCGCAAATCGGGCAGATGTGCTGCTGCTTTTCCCATACAGACACCTTGATATCCTCAGGGAAGGCGCGAAGGTCAAGATAATGCTCATCACCTGTTAGGACGTAGGGGATAATACCCTGTTGTCGTTGTATCTCGCTGTCGCGCATCAGTTCGGAGATACGACGGCCAAGGGCGGCAGTGTCGAGTGTCTCGTTGTGGTATTTGTCGTAGAAATAAGCCCAGTCGAGCCCCTTCATTATTTTCTTGAACTTCTTTAATTCGAAGTTTGTGATGGCCCAATTGAGCACATTTTGGAAATACGTCCATAGATTATTGGCATTGGGGTCATGCTGATGGGCAGCCATATAGCCGACAACCGTTTGTCGATGTCCGTCGCGCGTTTCATGGTCGGCCATCCATTCTAATGCCACCTTCAGGAAGTCTTGACGAATGGGAGTACCATTGACCAGGTCTTTACCCAGTCGGGCAGCACCGCAGTTGGTTTTTGAGAAGTGGCGCTTTGCATCACTCACGAAAGGCCCTGCATAGATAGCGTTATTGATTTCCTGTTCGTTGAGTGGCTTGCCTGCTATATTGATGGTCTTAAACCATTCCAGTTTTTCGGAAGCCTCGCCTTCACAGACATAGACAGTCAGTTTGTAGTTAAGGATGCGCTCTTGGATGTCTTTGGGCTGATTGAAGAAGTTCTTGAAATCATACGAGAACTTTCCATCCACGTATTCACAGAGCGAGAGCGTGCGCTGCTGACCGTCCATCACCTCATATGGACAATCGGCATCCTCGCTGCGCTTCACCCAGTACATCACATTGAGCGGATAGCCTTGCAAGACGGTATGAATAACGGCCTGCTGCTCTTTTTCGTTGTAGATAAACTCTCGCTGATAGGGTGGGCGAATGTCTAACAGCCCGTTATAGCCACGCACACCTTGTTCATCGTTATTCATATACCCCTTGGTAATCTCACCTACGGTCACTTCTATTTGCTTAATTGTCATCATATCGTTTTTGGGTGTTTGTTGCGGATGAGGATTCTACTATATTGCCGTTTGCCTTTTACTATTCCACAGCCACCACGGTCTTCTGGATGGGCTTTATATCCCACCTCTTTGAGAACAGAACTGGGTGCTGATGCTCTTGTGTTACCGCTTGCTTGCCATACAATTTCAAATTGATTGGGATTATATTTGTCAAGGAATGTTATGGGAACTCCCATAATTCCTTTATAATCATAAGGAATATCTTGAGTCCTATTGATATTGATAGCATCATAATTATCATATTTAGGGTATTCTTCAGGTGAATATTTGCAAACTAAGTCAATTTCTTCATTGCGTTTTGGAATCTCCATATTTGTAAACCAATGTACTCCTGAAACCCTTATCATACCTTTCTTATGATCTGTTGCGGTGGCAATATCTTCATATGGAGACACGAAATGGGTTGCTCCACCTTTGAATCCATAACCTAACCATATTTTATTGTTTATTACGTGTGGGAATAATTCCTTATATATAATTGCACCTTGATTACCCACAATAAGAAATTTCTTATTATATTCTATCAACTGCCCTATATATTCTCTGAACAATGAAAATGGTGGATTAGTCACTACTATATCAGCTTGCTTTAGTAGTTCTATGCATTCTGGGTCACGGAAGTCACCTGTTTTCAAAGTACTGATTACATTTTTATCGTTCTTCAAAAGATATTGAACGTCTGACAGGTCGACAGCACCATCGCCATTAAGGTCTTTTACTTCCGTTATTTCTACCTTATAAGCAATTTTCTTTGGCTCCTCAGTAAAGTCACCAAAGTCAATCATCAACTCATTGCCCTGCACTGGCGAACCATTATAACAGGTGCATATCAACTTCCTCAATCCCAATTGATTGAATCGAAGTGCGAAGTACTTAAAGAAGTTACTCTCATAGGGGTCGTCACAATTACAGAGGACAACCTTATCGCGGAAGTGCTTCCAGTAGTGTTGCAACTCACGCTCAATGTCAGTCATCTGTGTGTAGAACTCGTCTTTCTTTGCCGTTTTAGCAGCATTAAGGTTTTTGTTAGCCATACGTTACACATTAGTGCGTATTGCTTATCTTCGGAGGTAGGCTATAGGGCAAAAGAAAGCATGAACGATTTCCCATCCATGCTTCAACGGCCCTAGGAAGCCTAAATACACCAGATAAGTCACGCCCATGCTTAACGCATCGGCATTTGCAACTTATTCTTCGGTATATTAGTTCTTGAATTTCCTAGGTTCTTGAAGCAATTCCGAATAACAGCAAACGCTTGTTATAGTTCCACTAAAATCATACCGCCACCCTACACTCAGGGACTACAGCCTTAGCCTGCGCCGTCTACGGCGATTGGGCGATACTTGCTGCAAAAGTACGAATTTTATGCGAAACAAGAAAAAAAGTTGGGAATTATTTGCTTTTCAGTGAATTTTCTCGCGACTCAACAAAGAAAAATGCACTTTTCTTTGTTTTCGCTGCCCGAAAATTTGAAAAGAGCACGATATATCGAAAAAAAAGATTATCTTTGCACCAAAACTGAGATGATGAAACAACACGCAGAGAAATTACTGAAAGGAGGTCTGATGCTGATGTTCGTGATGCTCATGACCTCGTGTTCCTATTATAAAAAGTTAGACTATACACTCTTCCAGCCACACCTGATAGAGTCGGACGTGGAACTGCTGAAGGATGAAGCCGCCAATGGCAATACAGATGCCAAGAGGGCCATCATGCTTTATGGAGGGAAGTATTTCCCCAAGGAGCTGAGAGAAAGCTACAGGAAAGAGCTGCTGGAAAAAGGCGATTTCCAAGCTGTCGCACTTATGAGAAGGATGGAGATAAAGGAAATCATAGATGTGGCATATCCCTCAAAGGCAATGCTCCACTGGATGGAGTATGGCGCAGAGAAAGGCAACGTCGACTGGATGTACAACCTGGCACTATATCATTTATCCGAGAAACACTTTAACCCCGAACTCGCAGAAAAGCTCATCACGCAGGCTGCCGACAGCCTGCATGCTTTCTCAAGGATGAGGCTGCGCATGTGGCGCAACTGCAATACGGTGTTCGACAGGGGAGTGCTCAGCTTCTCACAAGTGTGGAACCGCGACATGCGCCAGGAATCGTTTCTCTGCAGGTTCTCCAATGCTGCCTTTAATGCGTCCTACGGTTTCATGAACGACTGCTTCTCGAAGTTGTTTACAAACATCTGGTGGCAATGCCTGCTGCTGATGGCCTTTATGATTATCATCCTGATAGTGGCCATACTCTGGGTCACCACCTTGCGACCGACCCACAGGCGGGCCATCCTGACGAGCACCCTCTATGGACTGTTCAACGGATATGTATGGTACTATATGAGCACGTTCTTCGCTGGAGTAGAGGGGGTCATCAACATTAGCAATGCCATCGGGCGGTTCTCTCGCCAGGAGGGAACGTTTGGCTGGACGTCCGATGCATGTGTATACCTCACGTGGCTGTGGGCGGCCCTGCTGCTCTATTTCTTCGTCAGCGGCCTGCTGGAGCTCAGGAAGGCTGGTGAACTGAATGTCAAGAGTGCTGCCAAGTACGTGTTCACGTTCCTCTTCTTCAACGTGTTTTTCTACGTCATATTCTCCACCATAGGCGTCTTCGCCAAAATCTTCTATCTCATCATGATTGTCCTCATCATCTCTTTCTTCTTCCAGAGCTCGGGCTCAGGCAACTCCGATGGACGCAACTACCTCAAAGAGTCCCTCAAAGACCACGAGCGGGCTATGAAGGAGCATCAGGAAGACTTGGATCGACAGCGCATGAATGACATCAACAACAAACTTTGGGGACGGTAAATACAGAGATATAAGGAAGCGTATGTTGTCAGACTTTGCAGCAATAGACTTTGAGACGGCCAATTTTGAGCCAAGCAGTGTATGCAGCGTCGGCGTCGTGGTGGTCAGGAGGGGTGAGATAGCCGAATCGTTCTACTCGCTCATCCAGCCCGAGCCGAACTACTACAGCTACCGGTGTTCGCAGGTGCATGGCCTTTGTCGCGAGGATACGGACGAGGCTTCCGTGTTCCCGAAGGTGTGGGAGCAGATAGCGCCGCTAATCAGTGGCCTGCCGCTGGTGGCCCACAACAGCCGGTTCGACGAGGGCTGTCTGAAGGCGGTATTCCGGGTCTATCAGATGGACTATCCTGACTATGTGTTCTATGACACCCTTGCCGCCTCGCGCCGTGCCTTCCGCTATCTGCCCAACCACCAGCTGCACACTGTTGCTGCAGAGTGTGGCTACCAGTTGGAGAACCATCACCATGCCCTTGCCGATGCCGAGGCCTGTGCATGGATAGCCAGGGAGATACTGTAGTATCAGGCTGTCTTTTCTGGCAAAACATGGTATAGTCGGCACATACCAAGGACGTGCGATGCCGCACGAAGCAAAAAAAACTGCGACATTCCCGTCGCAGTTTTTTCTTTACTCTTTTATATTGCTGTCCGGTAAACTTTTCTTTTATCTTTGATAATCCCTGTATATATTGCATTTTTAAAAGAATTAATATGATTAGGGGTTGAAAACGG
>CAMNII010000002.1 GCA_946540435.1 uncultured Prevotella sp. | reverse complement strand
GAATGTGCGGCCTGTGTCCAGAATGTGCGGCCTGTGTCCAGAATGTGCGGCCTGTGTCCAGAATGTGCGGCCTGCGTCCAGAATGTGCGGCCTGCGTCCAGAATGTGCGGCCTGCGCCCAGAATGTGCGGGCTACGTTCAGAGCGTGCTGGTGTGCGTCACAGTCAGACGGAGGCCCGAGTAATCATAATTACTAATTTCTAATTACTAATTACTAATTACTAATTACTAATTCCTCATGGCAGTTCGATCCACTTGACGTAGCAGAAGTCCTGACGGTGGGGTAGGAGGTCGTTCTTGGGATACATGCGGACGGCCACGCGGTAGGCTCCTGCCTCGTCGGGTTCGACGTTGCATTCGAAGGTGTAGTTGTTTCCTTCGTGTCCGATGCATTTGAACTGGTGGACGCTGTACACTTCGTGGTCGTCGGCTGTCTGCTCGTTTTTCAGTGCGACGAGTTCGAGTCCGATGGCGTCGTCGAGTCCTTGCTCGTCGATGGTGTATCGGATGGTGTAGCCTACGCCGGTCTCGGTGTCGGTGTTGGTGAGTCCGCTTTCGCTGCTGACGACGCGTATGGCGTCCCATCGCTCGGCGACAGTTTCTTTCCAATGTGCGATGTCTTTGGCCATCTGGTTGTTGTTGGCCGAGAGCTTGGCAAAGCGTTCAGCTTCTTTGCAGTAGAACTTGCTGTAGTAGTCGTCGAGCTGTCGCTTCATGGTGTAGTGGGGGGCTATCTGTGCGATGGAGTTCTTGACGACCTGTATCCAGCCTTCGGAGTATCCCTTCTCGTTCTTGTCGTAGTAGAGCGGGATGATCTCGTTCTCGAGCAGTCCGTAGATGGTTGCTGCGTCGAGTTGGTCCTGATAGGTCTGGTTCTGGTAGGTGCGTTTCTCGGTGAGTGCCCATCCGGCTCCTTCGCGGTAGCCTTCGAGCCACCATCCGTCGAGGACGCTGAGGTTGACGACGCCGTTCATCTCAGCTTTCTCGCCTGATGTTCCTGATGCTTCGAGGGGTCGTGTGGGTGTGTTCATCCAGATGTCCACGCCAGAGACGAGTCGTCGTGCGAGCATGAAGTCATAGTCTTCGAGGAAGATGATCTTTCCGAGGAACTCGGGCCGCTGTGAAATCTCGTAGATGCGTTTGATGAGTCCCTGTCCGGCTCCGTCGGCGGGGTGAGCTTTTCCTGCGAAGAGGAACTGTACGGGGTGCTCGGGGTCGTTGACGATTTTTGCCAGGCGGTCGAGGTCGGTGAAGAGCAGGTGTGCGCGCTTATAGGTTGCGAAGCGTCTGCAGAATCCGATGATGAGTGCGTTTGGTGTGATGCGCTTGAGGAGTTCGAGGACGCGTGAGGGGTCGCCCTGGTTTCGCAGCCATGAGTCGCGGAACTGGTCTTTGATGTATTTCACGAGTTTCTCCTTGAGTGCCATTCGTGTGGCCCATATCTCTTCGTCGGGGCAGTTGTAGATGGCTTCCCATATTTTCTGGTTCGACTGGTCGCTCATGAAGGTCTTGTCGAAGTATTTGGCATAGAGTTTTCGCCATTCTGTTGCCGACCATGTGGGGAAGTGTACGCCGTTGGTGACGTATCCTACGTGGTTTTCTTCGGGGTAGTATCCTTTCCAGATGTTGGCGAACATTTTCTGCGACACCCATCCGTGTAGTTTCGATACGCCGTTGATTTCCTGACAGGTGTTGCATGCAAATGTCGACATGCAGAATTTCTCGCTGTGGTCTTCGGGGTTGGTGCGTCCCATTCCGATGAACTCGTCCCATGTGATGCCGAGTTTGGCGGGGTATCCTCCCATGTATTTCCCGAAGAGTCCTTCTTCGAAGTAGTCGTGTCCTGCGGGTACGGGTGTGTGTACGGTGTAGAGTCCGCTGGCTCTGACGAGTTCGAGTGCCTGGTTGAAGGTGAGTCCCTCGTCGATATAGTCGCAGAGGCGCTGCAGGTTGCACAGTGCGGCGTGTCCTTCGTTGCAGTGGTAGATTTCTTTCTTGATGCCGAGTTTCTTCAGGGTGAGTACGCCGCCGATGCCGAGGAGTATCTCTTGCTTGAGTCGGTTTTCCCATTCACCGCCGTAGAGGGAGTGGGTGATGGGCCTGTCGAACTCGGAGTTCATGTCGTTGTCGGTGTCGAGCAGGTAGAGGGGTATGCGTCCTACGTTGACGCGCCATACGTATGCATGCACCATGTAGTTGTTATAGGGTACGTCGACGACGAGGGGGTTGCCGTCGGCGTCGAGCTGTCGTTCGATGGGCAGTGACGAGAAGTCCTGTGCCTCGTAGTTGGCAATCTGCTGTCCGTCCATGGAGAGGCTCTGCTTGAAGTATCCGAAGCGATAGAGGAATCCTACGGCGCACATGTCGACGTTGGAGTCGGAGGCTTCCTTGAGGTAGTCGCCGGCAAGCATGCCGAGTCCGCCGGAATAGATCTTCAGTGCGGAGTGTATGCCGTATTCCATGGAGAAGTAGGCCACCGAGGGGCGCTTCTTGTCGGGCTTGACGTCCATGTATTTGTGGAATGCCTCGCACACCTTTCCGATGCGCTTCATCAGTGCCTTGTCGTTGGCGATGGCTTCCTTGCGGTCGTAGCTGAGTCTTTCGAGCAGCATGACGGGGTTGTGCTTCACCTCGCGATAGAGTACGGGGTCGAGGTCGCGGAACAGGTCGCGTGCTTCGTAGTTCCAGACCCACCACATGTTGTGGGCCAATTCGTCGAGTCCTTTGAGTCCTTCAGGGAGTCTTGACTTTACGGTCACCTGCTTCCACTGAGGATTGTTCACATAATCTGCTTTGATTTTCATATTACTATAATTGCTATTGTTATTCGTTGTGATTATCTGTTACGGGCGGCGGCATTGTCGAGTGCCACCTTGTAGGCCGTGCGGTAGTGGCTGATGAAGTGTTGCCACTGGGCCTTGTCGGAAAGGCGCGAGGCACGTTCGCGGATGGCCTTCACCTCAGCGGCATCCATGGCAGCGAAGGCAACGACGGTGTCGGTGATGGTCTCGATGACCTGCGAGTAGTTGTTGTCGGTGCGATGGACGACCTTCACGCCGTCTGTTATCTCGCCGTAATGTCCGACGACGCTGTTCACCCACAGTCCGAAGCCGGAGAGGTCGGTGGTGATGCAGGGCACCTTGAATGCCGTCGACTCCAGGGGTGTGTACCCCCACGGTTCGTAGTAGGAGGGATAGATGGTCAGGTCGTTGCCGCACAGCAGGTCGTAGTAAGGCTTGTTGACGACGCCGTCGTCGCCGTTGAGGTAGCTGGGGATGAAGATGACCTTCACGCGGTCTTCGGCCCGGTTGTACATCTGCAGCCAGTTCATCATGCCGAGGATGCGGTCCTCCGACATGTTGTGGAGCCAGTGGGTGACGGGCGTGCCGGGTGAGAGTTCGCGCGGAGCGGCCACCCATGCAGGCACTTCGATGAAGGCGAGGATGGTCTTGTTCAGCCGATGGTCGCAGCGCAGGCGGTTCATGGTGTCGATGAACACGTCGATGCCTTTGTTGCGGAACTCATAGCGTCCGCTGGTCGACAGGATGAGTACCTTGTCGGGGTCGTACTCCTGTCCGGTGAGCTGCGAGGCGATGGAGCAGAGCGTCTGTCTGGCCTCGCGGCGTTTCCTGGTGAACACGGCTCCTTTGGGAACGAAGTCTTTCTCGAAGCCGTTGGGCAGGATGACGTCGGGGGTCTTGTCGAGCAGCTCGCTGCATTCCCTGCCGGTAATCTCGCTGACGGTGGTGAAGCAGTCGACGTTCCATGCCGTCTGGCGCTCGATGGAGTGCTTGCTCTGCATGTTCAGCTCGTCGGCCATCTGGTTGCCGTTGTAGGCGAAGAGATAGTCGTAGAGAGGCTTGTTGTTGCCAGCGATGCTGCGTCCGATGCTGGTGGCATGGGTGGTGAAGATGGTGGCCACTTGCGGCAGGTATTTCCTGATGTATAGCAGTCCCAGCCCCGTCATCCACTCGTTGCCTTGATAGACCACCCGCTTGGTGTCGTCGAGATAGAAGTGGAAGAAGCTCTCCACCACCTTTGCTGCGGCATACGAGAACATCGATGCCTCGTCATAGTCGCCGTAGGCATGGAGGCTGTCAACACCCCAGTCTTTCCACAGGTTCCCGTAGATCTCGTCTTTCCTGAGATAGTAGGGCATGAAGTCGACCAAGATGGCAACAGGACTTCCCGGCACCTTCCATCGTCCGATGCGGAAGCGCAGCAGGTCGGTTTTTCTGCATTCCTCATGCCATTCGGCAAAGAGGCTGTCGTCTTCAATGAAGAAAGGACTTTCGTCTTGTCCCCAGCAGTCGGGTCCAATGAAGATGATGTGGTCGGGAAGGAGTGATTGCAGCGTCTTTGCTCTTGTGGAGAGTACGGTGTATATGCCTCCCACCTTGTTGCATACCTCCCAGCTTGATTCGAAAATATAATCAGGCAGGCATGCATCGGAGGCTTTCGTCAGGTTACTTATCTTATTCATTCTTCTGTCAAAACTATTGTCGTCATGAGGTTTACGCTTCATGCTGACGATGCAAAGGTACTAAAAAAAACGCATATACGCGCACGTGTGAGGCGTGTAATATGGCCTATCAGTAAAATAATTGATTTAAAACATGGTTGTGCATCTAAAAATATATAAAAATAAGGATGAATGTGCACGTATGTTCATTAATTTTCGTAACTTTGCGCCGCCAAAGAGGATTGCGGCCCGCCGCACCGCTTGATGTGAATGGAACTCATTTCAAAACAAATAGAACAAAAAGCATTATGACAATCAATGAATTTAACTTTGCTGGCAAGAAGGCCATCGTGCGTGTGGACTTCAATGTGCCCCTTGACGAAAACGGAGTAGTAACCGACGACACCCGCATCCGCGGTGCCCTGCCCACCCTGAAGAAGGTGCTTGCCGATGGCGGTGCCCTCATCATGATGTCCCACATGGGCAAACCCAAAGGAAAGGTGAATGCCAAGCTTTCACTCTCACAGATCGTTGGCAAGGTGTCTGAGCGTCTGGGCGTTGACGTGAAGTTCGCAGCCGACTGTGCTAATGCCGACGAGGCAGCAGCCAGCCTGAAGGCCGGCGAAGCCCTGCTGCTGGAGAACCTCCGCTTCTATCCCGAGGAAGAAGGAAAGCCCGTGGGCGTAGAGAAAGGTACTCCCGAGTACGACGAGGCCAAGAAGGCCATGAAGCAGAGCCAGAAGGAGTTTGCCAAGAAGCTCGCTTCGTATGCTGACGTCTATGTGAACGACGCCTTCGGAACGGCTCACCGCAAGCATGCTTCCACAGCCGTCATCGCCGACTACTTCGATGCAGACAGCAAGATGCTCGGTTTCCTCATGGAGAAAGAGGTCAACGCCATCGATAACGTGCTGAAGAATGCCCAGCATCCCTTCACCGCCATCATCGGCGGTTCGAAGGTAAGCTCGAAGCTGGCTGTCATCAAGAACCTTCTCGACAAGGTCGACAACCTCATCATCGGCGGTGGCATGGGCTTCACCTTCATCAAGGCTCAGGGTGGTCATATCGGTGAGTCACTCCACGAGGACGAACTCATGCCCGAGGCTCTCAACGTGATGGCAGCTGCCAAGGAGAAAGGTGTCAAACTCAGCCTCTCCGTTGAGACCGTTGCAGCTGACAGCTTCACCAACGACGCAAACCGCAAGGTTGTCGACATCTTCAATATTCCCGAGGGATGGGAAGGCATGGATGCCGGACCTGCTTCCCTGGAGAACTGGAAGAAGATTATCCTCAACTCGAAGACCATCCTGTGGAATGGTCCCGTAGGTGTGTTTGAGTTCGATAACTTTGCTCATGGAACAGGCGAAATCGCCAAGTATGTTGCTCAGGCAACACAGGAGAACGGTGCCTTCTCGCTCGTTGGCGGAGGCGACTCCGTGGCTGCCGTCAACAAGTTCGGCCTGGCCGACAAGGTAAGCTACGTCTCTACTGGTGGCGGTGCCATGCTCGAGGCTATCGAGGGTAAGGTGCTTCCCGGCGTAGCAGCCATCAAGGGCGAGTAATCATTCCTCCTACACAGAGAACCTGACAAAAAAGGGTGACAGCAAAACGCTGTCACCCTTTTTGTTTTATCAGTGTCCGGTAAAAACGTTTTACCTTCTTTGATAACCCCAGTGTTTATTCGTGTTCGTCGATAGAAACGAAAAACTGCCAAGCCTGTGGCCTGGCAGTTTATTCTGCTTTGCTTGTGTTCTCCTGAAGGATTACTGAGCAACAGCCTCGGTAGCAGCCTCTGCAACAACAGAGTCAGCAGCCTCGACAACAGAGTCAGCAGCAGCCTCGACAACAGAGTCAGCAACTTCCTCAACAGGAGCTTCCTCAACAGGAGCTTCGGCCTTGTTTCCGCAAGAAGCGAAAGAAACGGCTACGATAGCAGCGAACATAAATACTAATTTCTTCATTTTTTCTTACTTTTTAAATCTGTAAAACAATCATTTGTTAATTAAAACGCTGCAAAGTTACGCTTTTTTTCAATACGACGATTACTTTTTTTGAACTTTTTTTAGGACACTTTTGATGATTTTTTACAATGTATTAATAATCAGTCGTTTACGAATGTATAACAAAAGTTAAAGTTTTCTTGTGTGCCCAAACAATAGCTCTTTGGGGCATTTTTTAGTACGATTTAAGGGGGTGTTTCTTGTCGCTTTCGAGTTTTCTTCGTAATTTTGCAGAATATATAATATAGTACGTAAGAACATGATTGATTCGAGTGCCTTCCAAGGGAAAAAAGCGGCCTATTACACACTGGGATGCAAGCTGAACTTCTCAGAGACGTCAACCTTCGGACGCATGCTAAGCGATTTGGGCGTGAAGCCGGTCGGGCGCGACGAGCCTGCCGACATCTGCCTGATAAACACCTGTTCGGTGACCGAAGTGGCCGACCATAAATGCCGTCAGGCCATCCATCGGATGGTACGGAAACACCCCGGGGCACTGGTGGTGGTGACGGGCTGCTATGCCCAGCTGGAAAGTGAGACAGTGAGCCGTATTGACGGAGTCGACCTGGTGCTGGGCAGCAACGAGAAGGCATCACTGGTGGACTATCTCTCGGATGCCTGGACGCGGAAATCGGCGGGTACGGAAGCCCTCCATGAGTGTCATGCCGTGGGAAAGACACGCGACATCACGACATTTGCCCCGTCCTGTTCACGTGGGAACCGTACGCGTTACTTCCTGAAGGTGCAAGACGGCTGTGACTATTATTGCACGTATTGCACGATACCCTTTGCCCGCGGCTTCTCGCGCAACCCGACAATCGCCTCGCTGGTTGATCAGGTCCGGCAGGCGGTCAGTGAGGGTGGCCGGGAGATTGTGCTCACGGGAGTGAATATCGGTGACTTCGGAAAGACCACCGGTGAGCGGTTCGTCGACTTGGTAAAAGCCCTCGACGGTGTGGAAGGCATCAGCCGCTATCGCATCAGCAGCCTTGAACCAAACCTGCTCACCGATGAGCTGATAGACTATTGTGCAGCGAGCCGGGCCTTCATGCCCCATTTCCATATCCCGTTGCAAAGTGGGTCGGATGAGGTGCTACGACTGATGCACCGCCGCTATGACACAGCTCTCTTCGCTCATAAGGTGGCGCGCATCAAGGCCGCCATGCCCGATGCCTTTATCGGGGTCGACGTGATGGTGGGCACGCGAGGCGAAACGGAAGCGTACTTCGAGGAGTGCTACGCATTTCTGGAGTCTCTCGACGTCACCCAGCTGCATGTGTTCCCCTATAGCGAGCGACCAGGGACGGCAGCACTGCGCATTCCACTGGTGGTGAGCGAGCAGGAGAAGAAGGCACGGTCGAAGCGCCTGCTCGACTTGTCCGATGCGAAGACGCAGGCCTTCTATGCACAACATATCGGCACGGACGCAGAAGTGCTCTTCGAGCGGGCGACACGAGGCAAGGCCATGCATGGTTTTACGGAAAATTATATCCGCGTGGAGTTGCCGGCCGCCGAGGCACGTGAGGAGTATGACAACCAGCTCGTGCGAGTAAGGTTGGGAGGGTTCAACCACGACCGCAGTGCACTGACTGTGGCCGCCATCGGTATTTAGTACTTTGTGCTGCGGCATAAGTAGGAAAGAAGAGTTTTGAAATATGAAAACAGCCATCGTTATATTGAACTGGAACGGGCGGGCCATGCTGGCCAACTATCTGCCTACGGTGTTGTCGTTCTCGCAGGATGATGCCGCCGTCATCGTTGCTGACAATGCATCGACCGACGGCTCACCAGAGTTTCTGGCATCGAACTATCCACAGGTCAGGCAGATCCGACTGGAGCGTAACTTCGGTTTCGCAGGAGGCTATAACAGGGCATTGAAGGAAGTCGATGCGGAATATTACGTGCTGCTGAACAGCGACGTGGAGGTGACCCATCACTGGCTGACGCCTTTGGTGCAGTTTATGGATGTCCATCCCGACTGTGCTGCCGTCCAGCCGAAGCTTCATGCCGTGGCCCATCGTGAACAGTTTGAATATGCCGGTGCGGCAGGCGGATATCTCGACCGCTATGGCTATCCTTTCTGTCGTGGCCGTTTGTTCGACACTATTGAAGATGACAACGGCCAGTACGACTTCGTTACCGAGGTACACTGGGTGACAGGAGCGTGTATGATGGTGCGCGCGTCGTGCTTCCGGGAGGCTGGCGGCTTCGACGAAACCTTCTTTGCCCATCAGGAGGAGATAGACCTGTGCTGGCGCATGCGACGTCATGGCTATCGGCTCTTCTGCGTGCCCGACAGCACGGTGTACCACGTGGGGGGCGGTACGCTGCCGCAGGGTAACCCGCTGAAGACCTTCCTGAATTTCCGCAACAACCTCACCATGCTGTGGAAGAACCTTCCCGCAGATGAACGCAAGAAGGTCATGCGCATGCGGTGGTGGCTGGACTATCTGGCTGCCTTCCAGACCCTGCTGCTCAACGGCAACGTGAAAGACTTCCGTGCCATCTTCCGTGCTCGCCGTGCGTTCCGCACCGCCAGGAAGGATGTCAGTGAGGATGACCGGCAGCGTCTGCCGTTTGTAGATATCAAAAAGTACGCCATCCTGTGGCACTATTATGTGCATGGAAGGCGTACGTATTCTGAGATTGAGAAATAATCAATACTCACTTATCTCTTTCAACTTTGTTTTTCGGCTCGTCTGACAACGGTGACCACGCTCTGTGCCAGTGAGAGAAAAGCCTGACCTGTGGCCGTATTCTCATCGAGCGCTGCAGGGGTGCCGTTGTCGCCCTGCTCGCAGACTCGCTGCACGATGGGAATCTGGGCCAGCAGCGGCAGCTTCATTTCTTCGGCCAGCTGTCGGCATCCGTCTTTTCCGAAGATGTAGTAGCGATGGTCGGGTAGTTCGGCGGGGGTGAACCACGCCATGTTCTCGATGAGGCCGAGGATGGGCACTTGTATCTTCTCGTTCTTATACATGTCGATACCTTTCCGGGCATCGGCCAGTGCTACCTGTTGCGGGGTGGAGACGATGAGTGCTCCGGTGAGCTTGAGTGTCTGCAAGATTGTCAGGTGGATGTCCGATGTCCCTGGTGGCGTGTCGAGGATGAAATAGTCGAGTTCTCCCCAGTCGGCATCGCCAATGAGTTGTTTCAGTGCCGACGTGGCCATGCCGCCGCGCCAGATGGTGGCTGTCTGAGGGCTGACGAAGAACCCGATGGAGAGTAGCTTGACGCCATAGCGCTCGATGGGCTCGATGAGTGTACGGCCGTCGACCTCGACGCCATAAGGCTGTGCATCTTCCACCCCAAACATCTTCGGAATTGAGGGTCCGAAGATGTCGGTGTCGAGCAGTCCTACTTTATATCCCAACCGTGCCAAGGCGATGGCCAGATTGGCCGAGACGGTGGACTTTCCTACGCCGCCCTTTCCTGAACTGACCGCGATGATGTGCTTCACCTGTGGCAGCAGTTGGTCGGCTTTGGGGCGCGGCTTGGTGGCGAACTCCGTGCGGATTTCCACTTCCACGTCTTTCGAGATGTGGTAGTGGATGGCAGCTTCTGCAGCTTTGACGGTAGACTTCAGAAACGGATCGGTGTCGCGAGGAAACAAAAGGGTCAGCCTGACATGGTTGCCATTGATGACGATATCCTCGTCCACCATATTGCTCTCGATGAGGTTCTTCTTCGTACCGGCATAGGTGACGGTGGCCAGTGCCTCGCGGATGAGATTGGGATATAAAGTGATGTCCATAGTGGTCTTCAACGTCGTTGCTTATTTACGCTTTCCTCCAAAGGTTCCGGCACCCGTGCCCTGACTGCCATTGGAACTGCTGCCGGTCGTTGAGCGGCTGCTGCCTGCTGTTGAGCGGCTTCCGCCAGCTGTTGAGCGACTGCTGCCAGCTGTGGTACTGCCAGCTGTGGTACTGCCAGCTGTTGAACTGTTTCCCGATGTAGCTCGGCTACTGCTGCCGGTCTGTGCCTTGTTGTTGCTCTGGCTGGTAGTGGCTTGCTTGTTTGTATTGCCGTTAGTCCTGCTATTGCTCGTATTTCCGGCATTGGAGTTGTTGGAACCATTGTTGTTGGCATTGCTCCTGCTGCCTCCGAATTTCACTCCTCCGGTGTTCGCATTGCCGCTCCTCGATGAGGAATTACCGGTACCGGCATTGCTGTTGCCACCATTGTTGTTAGGTGGTGTTACGGTACTTCCGGGCTGGCCGTTTCCTCGGTTGTTGGTTCCGGGCTGGCCGGCAGGTGGATTACCAGGGGTGCGCCCGTTGCCGAGATGCCATGAGCTGCCCCCTCGGCCGTTGTTCCAAGCCCCACCACCGTTATGCCAGGAGTCGTTTCCACGGCCTGGGGGCGTGGCAAAACTTCCAGGACGCGGCCCGTTATCGTAGATGCGGCCGGAATAATAGCTGCCTTTGGTCTTGTAGCTGTGGCCTCCACGATAGGTGATGTAGATGGACGGGAATTCGAAATAAAGCCGCCTACGGTCGTAATAGCGGTTGTAGATACGGAAGGTCAGTCCCATGTCATACCATTCGATGGGTCTGTAGAAATAGGGGAGATTCTGATAGCGAGAGAACTGATAGGCGCTGAGGACGTAGCGCATATCCGTGTTGCGGCGACGCCAGTACTTACCATGAATGTCGGAACGGCGGTCCACTCTGTAGAAGTAGTCGAAGTTGATTTCGAACACTGCGTCATACTGGGCCATCGAGAGATTAAGCTCATAGGCCATCTTGTCACTCAGGAAGAGCGCTTCATCGCGTGCCTGCTCATAGGGCATGGCCTGTGTACTGATAAACGTCACAGCCATCAGGGCAGAAAGGATCCACTTTTTCATTGTCGTTGGTCGTTAGAGGTTTTAGAATTGTTGCTTTCGCTTATCAACACAATATTGTATTTTTTGCAAAGTTACGGAATAATCTTGGATTGACCAAATTTTCTTATTTCAATCTTTTGACTCGTGTTGCAGGGGCCCGGCCTGATGATTATGCATTTTTAACTTTGAGAACAGCCATTCTGCCGAAAAGTTTTGTAACTTTGCAAACATCACGGCTGTCAGCAGCTGGTAAGAAGTGTCAAAGACAAAACAAATAACAGGATATGAACAGAAATGATTTTAGAATCAGGCTGGTTGTCGTAGCAATGGCGGCAATCGCCTTGGCCAGTTGTCGGCAGACAACCTTTTTCGAGAACCCGGTCATGATGGCTGATGTACCCGATCCCACCGTCATCCGCGTGGGCACGACTTACTATGCAGCAGGAACGTCGGGCAACAGCAAATGGGTGTACCCGATATTCAGCTCTGCCGACTTGGTAAACTGGAAAGCCGAGGGACACGTGTTTAATGACTGGCCGGAATGGACGGCAGGGTCGTTCTGGGCTCCTGAGCTCATTCAGATTGGCGACAGGTTCTATTGCTACTATACGGCACGCGACAAGAACAACCATAACATCTCCTGTATCGGTGTTGCCGTGGCTGACAGTCCCACAGGTCCCTACGAAGACCATGGTCCGCTGGTGACTTGGGGCAATGAAGCCATAGACTCGTATGTGTTCCAGGACACCGACGGACAACTCTACATCACCTGGAAAGCGTATGGACTCACACCATCCCGGCCTATCGAGCTGTTAGCCAGCCGGCTGAGTGCCGATGGTCTTCGTCTTGAGGGAGAACCGTTCTCCCTGTTGGCTGATATGGAGGATATCGGGATGGAGGGACAGTGTATCTTCCGTTCGGGGGAGTACTATTACCTGTTATATGCTGCCCGGGACTGCTGTTCTCCACGTAGTGACTACGAGGTGCGCGTGGCAAGGGCGACATCGTTCCGCGGACCCTATGAGAAATACGAAGGAAATCCTATCCTGCGTGGTGACGGCGATTACATCCAGTCGTGCGGACACGGCACACTGGTTACCTCACCACGAGGACGGATGTATTACATGTGCCACTCCTATCTCATCGGCAGATACCATGAAGGACGGATGCCTATCGTTCAGGAACTGGTCATCGGCAAAGACCAATGGCCCCATTTTAAGACTGGCTCCACCACCGTCAAGGCACAGCCGATGCCTGATGTCAGATAGACCCCGCAGAACACTAACGCCATGATCCAAAGAAAAGACTACGAACATGCTACGGTGATACTCAGCTGCTTTCGTCCCGAGAACAGCAACGGGCAGACGGAGTATCATGCCATGATAACCATTAGCGACTGTCTGCTGCCTTATTCCCGTCAAGCAGAAATACTCTTGAACGCGTTGGCCGAGATAAGGGCAGACAGCGGTCCTGATACCGGGATAATCTTTAAACGCTATTTCCTCAGCGATGCAGCCAATCAGGCTCCGTTGCTCATGAACTACGAACTGGATAATCCCGAGGGCGCCGTCTCTGTTGTTGAGCAGGCGCCGCTCAACGGCTCGAAGATTGCCCTATGGGTCTATCTGGCAACAGGAATGCAGACACGGACACTGTCGTCAGGACTCTATGAGTGCAGGCACGGAGCCTATCGCCACCTATGGCTGGGCAGTGCGGCAAACCATGCAAAGGATTCTGAGCGCCAGACACGCATCCTGCTCAACGACTATGTCATGCAACTGGCCAGCGAAGGTTGTTTGTTGGCCGACAACTGCATCAGGACGTGGCTCTTCGTGAATGAACCGGACCTGAACTATGGTGGAATGGTGAAAGCACGTAACGAAGTGTTTGTCACCCAGAACCTTACCGATGCGACACACTTCATCACCAGCACAGGCATCGGCGGCCGGCAAGCCGACCCACAGGTTCTCGTTCAGATGGATGCTTATGCCATCGACGGTATCAGCAGGGAACAGATCCATTATCTCTATGCTCCCGCACACCTCAACCGTACCAGCGACTATGGCGTTTCTTTCGAGCGCGGCTGCTACGTGGACTATGGTGACCGCCGCCATGTGTTTATTTCAGGAACGGCGAGTATCAACAACAAAGGCGAAATCATGCATCGCGGTGATGTAGTTGCACAGTGCCACCGCATGTGGGAGAATGTGGAGGCTCTCCTTGCTGAGGGGGGCTGCTCCTTCGACGACTGCATGCAGATGATTGTCTATCTGCGCGACCCAGCCGATTATGCCATTGTCAGGCAGTTGTTCGAAGTCCGTTTCCCTGATAAGCCATGGGTCATCGTACTGGCCAAAGTGTGCCGTTCAGGGTGGCTGATTGAGATGGAGACCATCGCTGTCAAGGCGCAACAGTCAGAATGGTCCACGTTCTAAAAGGGCGTAAATGTCTGCGATGTAACCGTAATAGTGATAATAAAATGTGTACCTTTGTTCATGTTACTGAGGTTTTGTGCTAAAAACAAAGGTAACAAAAAAGGCTGAAACCCAAGCGAGGGCTTCAGCCTAATTTTATATCAAGCAAAAAAACTATTAGCGGACAGCAATAAAAAAAAACTAAAAAACTCCTCAATAGGAGTTGAAGAATTGAGTTGCATATCAAAGTATAGCCCATACGAGTCATTCGGTAGGGGATGTTTCCCATGCTCACCTGTATGTGGCTTCGTGTCTTAGTGTAGTACCAATGGAAGGCGAAGCAAAAAAACACCTGTTGGCCCAGAAGTTGTAGCCAACAGGTTGTTTCTTCTCATGAGTGTATTGGCGGAACCTGCTTTTAATGCGCCCTGTCCTCTTGTATCCTTCTGGTTGCCAACTCTTCTTCTACTTTCTGGCGAAGGTCGTCGAAGTATTGGTGGGCATGGTTTCGCGTCTGGTTGAGTTGGTACTGGTAGACGACGCATGTGACGAGAAAATAAACCAGTGTCTGTATCCACAAGGCGATGTATTCGGGTTGTATATTCTCGAGTGTGGCACCCATGGTGTTGATGCGCACATAGGCTCTGACACCGAAGGTAGAGGGGAAGAGCATGGCCACGCCTTTCCATACGCCAGGGATGTTGCTCTCGGGCCATGACAGTCCGGTCATGAAGAGCAAGGGAACGGTGGTGAAGACAACGAGCAGCATGACGTTTTCGCGGTAACGGACAAGGCAGGATAGTGCCATGCCGAAGAAGATGCTTGCGAGCAGATAGGGTACCATCATCCCCAGGAGTGCTTGGGGTTGTGAGATGGTGGTGTATCCGAACAGCCGTGGTACGACGAGTGTGAGCCATGCGGCGAGTACGGCGTAGATCATGATGTAGCAGAGTGATTTTCCGAGTACGATACGGAAGATGCCGTTGTAGTGGTGGCTAATAGGAATGAGGTCTTGATAGCGGTTGCTCTCGCGTGCAGTGCCGGCGGCGAGCCCGATACCGAGCAGCAGTGTCTGCTGTATGACGAGGATGAGCACACCGGGGATAATGGCGTTGCCATAGCCCCCTGTGGCATTGAAAATCTGTACTTCGCTGACGTTGACAGGTCGTATGGCTATTTCCGCATCGCGCTGGGTGATGCTGCCGCTATGTGCTGCCTGAAAGGCTGCTCCGATATGCGCTGCTATGCTTTGTGCACTTTGGTAAATGGCTTTGTAGGTCAGCATGAGGCTCATGTCGCAGTATACGCCGACGTGAGTCTGTTCTCCCCGCATCAGACGTGTGGCATAGTCTTCGGGGAAGTATATGATGCCGCTGACAACTTCACGTTCGACCAGTCGGCGGGCTTCCTCAAGGTTGTTGCAGTGGTAGGCTACGCGCGCATCAGGGGTGGCATCGAACATGCGGATGAACTGCCGGCTCTGTGAGGTGTGCGACAGGTCGACGATGGCAACGGGTACTTCTCGCACAACTTCGTTGGTGTATATCCACGAATAGAGTAGGGGGTAAAGCAGTGGGACGAGGATGAAGAAGATGAGTACGCCTTCGTCGGTGACGGTGCTGCGCATTTCCTTTCCCCAGATGTAGCACATGTCTTTGATGCCCTCTACGATTCTATGTCGAAGTGTTTCTTTTGTCATGATTCTCTCTTGTCAGGGTATATATACGTATTCGAGCATGGCCCGTCGGATGTTCTTGACGGTGAATGCGGGCAGCAGGATGAAGCCTATCATGGCGAGTATGTGATACCAGGAGTAGCCAAGCGGGAACCCGTTGAAGATGGCCGACTGGTAGATCATATAGTAGTGGCGCAAGGGGAAAAGCTGTGCCATCGCTTCAATCATGGGGCTCATGGCGGTGGTCGGGAAGGTGGCACCGCAGGCAGAGAAGCTGAGCACGGCCCATAGTGAGCATATACTCATCGACATACGCAGTGAGGGCATGAGCCCGAAAATGAATATACCGAAACATTGTGCCGACAGGACGGCGAGTACGGCATTAAGCACAATAGGCAGTATACCGCCGGGGTGGGGGAAGTGAAGCCATCCGAAGATATAGAGTTGGAAGCCGAGCAGCAGGGTGATGAAGACGATGGTCTGCGGCAGCAGCTTTCCGATGAGCGCCACATGGATATCTCCTTCTGCGGCTTCCATCCACTGGTGGGAACGTCGGAACTTCAGCTCTGTTCCTATGGCATAGGCTGTGAGCAGGAAGATGAATATCATCAGCACGCCGGGCACCATGGTCGTGGAGAGGTAAACATTATAGTCTGCCCATGGGTTGCCTACCATGTGCAGGTCAACAGCGATGGGTTGCAGGAATGCCTTTATCTCAGCTGGTCGTTTACCTAATGCAGACAACTTGGCTGAACCAACGGATGCCGCAGCGAGCGTGGTGGCTGTCTTCAGGTCACGGTAGAGCATCGACCCTGCAACAAGTGTTGTGCTGCTGTAATAGAACGAGATGTCCGGCTGTCGTGATGCCAGCAATCCTTCGGTAGTACCTTTTGGCAAGAGCAGAAAGGCGTAGATCTCGTTGTTCTGTATGGCTTGCCGCGCATCGTTGAGGTTGGGATAGTGCGCGACAATCTTTGTCGTCTGAAAACCGTCGAGGGTGCGGATGAGCTTCCGTGTGGTCGATGTATTGTCGAGGTCGACGACGCCTACAGGCAGTCCGGTGGGCTGCCCTTCGCTCATCAGCGAGGTGAAGAAGGCGATGACGACGACGGGAAAGACTACCATGCAGAAACCGTAAATAGGGTTTCTGAGCATGATGTCGCACTCGCGCTGTGCTATTCGGAGTATTTGCCTGATTCTTTCTGGCATGTTGTTTCTCTGTTCAGAAGATGTATTGAAAGGGGGAGACAATCTTCTCTCTTGCAAATAGTGTGCTTAGTCTTTTACAATCAGTGACATGCCGGGTCTCAAGCCTTCGAAAGGCTCTGTGGGCCGTGCTTTCACCTCGAACGTCTTCAGGTCGTACTGGCCAGATGCTTTGGTGGCTTTCCATACGGCGTATGATCCTTCGTCCTTGATATGGAATATGGTCAGATTGATCTCTTTCTTAAAAGCGGGGACGAACGCTTTGATGGTAGAGCCGATGGTCATGCCTTCGAGTTGGTCTTCGCGGACGTTAAAAGTGCCCCATAGGTCATCGGTCATGGCGATACTCATGATGGGGGAGCCTGTGCCGACGAGTTCGCCCACTTTCGGGTAGATGTCGCTCACTTCGCCTTCAGCCTGTGCCACCTGAACGGTTTCACGCAGCAGCGACTGTACTACGTCGACAGCGCTCTTTGCTGCCTGTGCCTGCTTGGCGGCGGCCTTTCGCTCTTCCGCGCGTGCCCCGCTCTTGGCCATGTCGTATTGGCTCTTGGCGGCCATCACCTGGGCTTCTGTGGCCTTGTAGGCTGCGAAGGCTTCGTCGCGTTTCTGGGCCGACATGACGCCTTCATCGAAGAGACGCTGTACACGTTCGTAGGTCTTCTTGGCGATGTCAGCAGCAGCCTGAGCCTGTTGCCAGAGCTGGTAGGCACCCTGCACCTGTTCCTTTCGTGCTCCGTTGTCGGCCATTTCGCTGATGGCTTCGGCAGCGTCGCCCGTTGCTTCGGCAGCGCGTTTCTGAGCCTCTACTTCGGGGACTTCGAGAATGGCGAGCGTATCTCCTACGTGGACATAATCGCCTTCCTTTACCCGTATTTCGAGGATGCGCCCGGGCAGTTTGCTTGATACGCGGTATTCAGAGACCTCAACTTCGCCCTGGATGATTTCCGGTGAGCGGCCCAGCGTGAAGTAGCCGATGAGAGCTACGATGATGACTACCGATGCGAAACCGATGATGGCCAGCAGGATATTGTTGTGTTGTGATTTGACTGACATAGTATTGAATATTTCGTGTGTGTTACTTATTATATATATGAATGGATGTTGCAATGTCTGTGGTGACCTTAATAGCTGAGTGTGCCCTGAGCCTTGTGAAGGTTTACTTCTGCCATGCGCAGGTCTATTTCTGCATCAATCTTTTGGGTTTGTGCCATTTGCCAGGCCGTCTGCGCGGCCATCACATCAGAGCTCTCAATGACACCTTCTTTAAATCCGATGTTGGCACAGCGCATGTTTTCCTCAGCGCTCTGGATGTTCTTCTCTGCAGCAGCGAGACGTTTCCGTGCTTCGGCCAGTTTGTATTCACCCTGTTTTACCTGTAGGGATATTTTCTCGTTCAGGTCGTTGAACTCGAGTTCGGCAATGGCCGTAGCTCCTTTCGAAGCACGTATCTTGTACTTGCTCTCCATCCATGTCCATACCGGTACCTGGACGAGTACGCCCACATTCCAGACTCCGGCAAAATGACGTTCGAACCCGTTGAAGAGATGAGGGTTGGAAATCATGTAACCTCCGGTGAGAGCCAGGTGGGGCAAATATTCGGAGCGTACGAGCCGTGTGGTCTCGCGGCTCATGTCGACAGCATTCTGCAACAGCCGCATCTCTGGTCGCTTTGTCGCGAGATTCGCCGATGTGTCATCGTCGTTGTCGTCATTGGTGCTGGTGATGGGGGTGTAGGGCACGGTGTCATCGAGCGTGATATCTTCTTCGAGCGGGATGCCGCACAGCTGGCATAGCAGCATCTTGGCTAACGACAGTCCGTTTTCCACCTGTGTGATCTGCATCTCGGCTTCGTTCAGTTTGACATCCACCTTCAGTCCGTCGGCGCGAGTGGCAAAACCTTCGTCGATGAGTCGGTGTACGTCGTTATCGAGCTTGCTTACCAGATCGTAGTAGCTTTGTGCCAACTCTCGCTTCTGCTTGAGAGATACCACAGTCCAGAATGTCTTGTCGATGCTATAAAGGGTAGCCTGCATCTTCAGGTCGAGATCGTTCTCGGCCATTTCTTCCTGAATGTCGGCCATATTGTTCAGGGCTGTGATGGCACCGCCCATGAAGAGTGGCTGCCGCACGGTGACGGCACCACCCCAGAGATTCTTGGTGTCGGTCTTGAAAGCGTCACGGATGGTGTTTCCTATCTGGTCTCCCATCTGTGCGAGGGGTTCCATTATGCCGTTTAACTGTTGTCCGAGCTGCTGGGCCATTGCCGGGTCGACGAGTCCGTTCATGACGAGGTCGGTGAGCAGACTTGATGTTGTCCCTGCTATGTTGCCGGCAAAGTTGGAACCGAGATTGTTGAGTGCGCTTTTCTGGTTGTTGTTCAGTAGCGATATTTCTCGACTGAAGAATTCATAGCCGCCAATGGCATCGACCTTTGGCAGATACTTTGTGCGAGCAGCCTTTCTGACGTTCAGGGTCACATCGCGATTGATTTTCGAGATGCTCAGTTGTTTGTTGTTTTCAATGGCCAGCGCACGGCAGCTGTCGAGCGTAAGAATACGTTGGGCTGCCACCGGAATGGTGAATGAGCAGAACAAACAACCAATGAATATGTGTTTCCTCATATTCCTCATAGTAATGGGTTGTATTGGTATGTGTACGGTATTATTCGAATGTGAAGCTACGGCTTCCGATCATATTGCCGTCGGCAAATACGCTCATCTGGTAGGTTCCTTCCTGAAGGGCCTGGCTCACTTCCCAGTAGAGGGTAAGTGGCAGCTCCTGTCCGCCGTATTCTACGGTTTTCTTCATGGAGCACTGCAGCTGGCGGTTCTCGTAGGCGAAGGTGCCGGCATTGCCGAGGGTGGAGCCCGTCGGCGAGGTAATCCGTACGTAGAATGTCTTTGTGCCATTAGAGGCTGTTACATTCTTTGCGACGGTGAATGATGCCTGTATCGTCTTGCATTTGCTGACCTTTTTCGTTGCCTTGTTGCGTTTGTCGAGCATCACGAGGCTCAGTCCCGTGGCGTCAAGCTGTGCGGCAATGGCTACTTTCTCGTTCAGTGCCTCCTTGTCGATATTCAGTGTTTCGATTTGCCGTGAGGCAGCTTCGTTCTGAGCTTTCACACGGTTGTTTTCCTCCATGAGGTTCTGGTTCAGCCTGTTCAGGGAGTCAATCTCGAGGACATAGCTTCGGATAACGGCACGGCAGGTGGCCAGTTCTTTCTTCAGGCGTGTGATCTCACGAGCATCGTTGGCCTTGACCGTCTTCAGTTCTTCAAGGAGCTTGATGTTCTTCTCCTGCTCAATGGTGAGCTGTTGGATGAGCGAATCATTGGTAATCTTGGTCATCATCTCGCTGTACTGCATGGCGAAATTCTGATATTCGTTCTCCATTTCCTGCTTGTCCATTTCAGCCAGTGCCTGCATCTCGTTGAGTTCCTGACGTTTTTCGTTTAGGTTCATGGCCAGGTAAACGATGCCTGCTAAGAGTAGCAGACCTGCCAACACTACGGGTATCCAGATTTTTTTATTCATAGCGATAGTGATTAGTTGTATCTTTTTTTATATCTTCCAGCCTGTCACATAGATAGCAGCTGCTCTCCTTCAACGTCGCAACTGGTGAACCCCATCTCCTGGGCTTTCTCTTCCGGGAAGGTGTAGTAGACGGCCGTACCTTCCGTGCATCGCTCGCCATGCGAGTTTTCGATAAAGACATCGATGTAGGCATAGTTGCGTTTCATCTCGCGCAGGTGGGCCCGCAGGGTAATCTGTACCTCTGTGGTGAGGATAGGGTGAAGGAACCGGACTTCGAGTTTAGAGGTAACCCCTGTGGTCTGTAGCTTCCGGAATACCACCCATGATGCTATCTCGTCGATGAGTGTGGACTGTATGCCTCCGTGAAGGGTGTCAATCCACCCTTGGAACTGAGGTTGTGGCTTCCAGAAACAAAGGATGTCGTCTTCGTCCTCGTAGAACTCCATGTGGATGCCTGTGGGATTGTCCTGGCAGCACCCGAAGCAGTTGTAGCCCTCTCTGTGGGCCCATGGATTCTTTATTTTCTGCATAGTACTATATCTTTCTGTTGTGAGATGGTAATCATGTGTTAGAAAGTCGTTCTGATCATGAAGCGGATACCCCATTTGTTGGCAGTGGGCCTGTCGAGGTAGTTCAGTCGGCGTACGTAATCCACGTGGATGAGTTTCAGGATGTTGTGTATACCAATAGAAGCTTCTACATAAGGTGTATTTTCATCCATGATGTAGCATCCGTCGGGGAATCGCATAAGGATGTCGCTTTGTGTGTTCCCTTGAATATAGGGGTTGTTCTTGTCGGTGAGTGTGCCCCATAGTACTTTCACTCCCAGCCATTCTCTCCACTTCAGCTTGCGCAGGAGCGGTATGCGGTTGAAGATTTTTCCGTTAAGGTCCCAGTCAATCATGACAGAGGCATATCGGTCGTTGAGGAACTCCATGTTGTTGATGAGGTTGAACGTCTGGTCTTCAAGGATATAACCCAGATTGGCTGCCGGCATGATGAGCAGCGGGTAGGGAACCTGGTTCCACTGGGCACCGGCTTTGATGCGCGTGTCGAGTTTACCCCAGTTCCATGGCATCCAGAGGCGTTTGTAAATTTCAGCCTCGGTGAAGTTGTAGTTGTAGCGGCCGCCGATGGGACCTTTGAAACCCATCGTGTGTTGCAGACGGAAAACGGGGGCGTCGAGGTTGATGGGCCACCGGTGCTGCTTGGTGTTGATGAAAGTCTCTCCCGGGGCATAGCGCACGCCAACGGTAGCTTCGGTGTAGCGGATATGGTGGAGGAATTTGCCGTCGGAAAGACGTTCAAAGGCGATGTTGCCGATGGGTGTCACCTTCTCGGTCTTTGCCGAAGCAAAGGTCTTGAAGCCCCACTCTTGTTCGTATTCAAAGCTGATCTCTTGCCTGTTGTAGAGGAACATCTTGTCGATTTCAGTCACTTTGAACGACGTGAACATATTATCCTTGTCGGTCTGGATGAACTTGTCTGACGGCAGGGCCACGTCGCGCATGGACTGGAAGGTGATGGCCTGTTTCGGAAACTCCCGAGGCAGATAGCCGGGCTTGTTGAAGGTGTATATGAGCTCGGCGTCATAATAGTCCTGCTTTGACTCGAAGCCATGAGCATAATATCCTTTCAGGAAGATGTGGGGATTGAAGTTTGCCGTGGTCTGTGCCGATGCACGCATGCGCACCTTGTCGTAGAAGTTCTGTGAGACGATGGTGTTGACAGGTCCGATGTCTACCTTGCTGGGGTGTTCGCGCGTGCCGGTCTCAACAAAGTTCTCGACGAGGGCTTTCAGTGCGAAGACAACATACTTGACGCCTTTGAGCTGTTCGAGTTTATGTACGAACTGATCCATCGAACTTTCGCTCTTTGTCAGTTCTACCTGCCGGTATTGTTGCCAGAAGTCGTCGCCACGCATCTCGGCATAGGCGTCTTTGAGCACGTCTTTCTTGCCTTTCATCAGTGACTTGGGGAGTGGGTCGAAGGCGTAGTCGGATCGTCGCGTGATACGTGTGACGACGGCCTTGCCGATGTTCTTGGCAGCCTCGAGCTCACACATCATGTCATCTTGCGTGAGCACCCATTCGCCGGTCTCCAACTTCTCGAACTCCTGTACGCACTGCATGTTCTCCACGAAGTTCACGTCGCTCTTCTTCGGAATGGTAAGCTCGCAACGCTTGACCTGATAGCTGCTGTCGTCAAGCACATACAGTTCGCCGCGGAAGCCGAAGTCCTGCTGGTTGTTGGGGATGAAGTCCAGGTGTATGCAACGGTCTTTGCCTACATAGACGGTGTCGGTGATGTAGTAGCGGTAGAAGGCGATGGCTCCTTTTCCGATGGGGCTGGTGAAGGGGTATTGGAAGAGGCGCACTTCATCGTCGTAGATATCGATGTCGGTGAATACATCCTTCAGGACGGTGTTGATGATGTCGCCGGTCTGAAGGATTTCGTTGACGCCGCTGGAGTTGTGTCCTTTGACTATCGATTTCTCGGTATGCGGACTCTTTCGATAGAGTTTCTGAGTGAGGGTTTCTTCTACGGACACGGGAAGGATGAGCTTATGGGTGTAGGGGCTCATCTCGACCTGGTCGAGCATCCATTGGTATTTCTTGTACATGCCCGTCTCCAACCCTTCTGGATTGATGTCGTTCAGGGCTAACGTTATTTTCTGGTAGTTGTTGTACTGATAGTAGTCGTGGTTGTCAAGGTGAGTCTTCTTCTTGGCTTCGATGACTTTCCGCATGAGTTCCACGGCAGGATTGTTCTTGCGCGAATACTTACCTCGTCCCGACCGGATGACGACTTCCGAGAGCTTCTTGGCGTCTTCCTTCAAGGTGATCTTCAGTTCTGTTGGCGTGTCTCCGTCAATTTTCATTATCTGGGTCTTGAAGCCTACGGAACTGAACGACAGGTCCCAGCCTTCGTGGCGTTCGATCTTGAAGCGGCCCTCGATATCACTGGCCACGGCAATATGATGTCCTTTGTATGTGGCGCTGGCCAGGGGGATGGCATAGCCGTCGGTATCAACAATCTGTCCGGTGATAAATGCCTGTGCCCATGTCAGCAATGGTAGTATCGCAAATAGCAGCAGTGTGTATGTTCTTTTCTTCACTTGTGTTTCCTGATTTCTATAATTTCGTCGACTTGTGCGTATATATACTATATTAATTGGTGTGCAAAGTTACTTATTCTTGAGGTAAAAACCAAAAAATCGACTCCAAATAAGGATTTTTTAGAACAAAGTAAGGAGATTTAGAACATTTTGAACATTCACGACCATCATCGTGGCGCTTTTATTTTGTTTAAATAAAAACTAATTTTTTCTTTTTTTCTTTGTTATTAGATTACTTATTTGTACCTTTGCAATCTAATTATGAAGCGACCGCCATTGTGGGCCGTCATCATCGGCACAGGGTTCGGCAGTGGCTTTTGGCCTTGGGGACCAGGCACAGCCGGCGCACTGCTGGCCACATTGTTGTGGCTTGCGGGATCTCTTGTGATGTCGGCCCAGACGTTGTTCTGGCTGACCTTGGGGCTTATCGTCGTCTTTACGGCGGCGGGTACCGTTGCTACCAATCGGCTGGAGCCTTATTGGGGCGAAGACCCCAAACGCGTAGTCGTTGACGAGATGATCGGCGTGTGGGTACCCTTGCTGGCTTGTCCGGCCAGTCATGTGGGGTGGGCAGCGGCCGCTTTTATCCTCTTCCGCTTTTTCGATATTCTGAAACCCCTCGGCATACGATGGTTCGACCGCCAGCATGGCGGCTTCTGGGTGCAAGCCGACGACCTCGTGGCTGGTATATATAGTCTATTCCTCATTCTCTTGGCACAATGGGCAATCTGAAACATACCATCATGACCTTTGTCAAGGCGCAGTCGTCGGCAGGAACAGCGACGGCCATTGACTTCGGCCTTACTTTCCTTTTGGCAAAGCTGTTGGGTGTCGACGATACTTTGGCAACGTTCCTTGGCGCACTTTCTGGCGGAATAGCCAATTGCATCATCAACTACAGTTGGGTGTTCAAGCAGCAAGGACAGAAGAAGCGCAGTGTTGCCTGGCGGTATCTCGTTGTGTGGAGTGTGAGTATCTTGCTCAACACCTTCGGAACCCGCTATATGATACAGTTCTTCCATGTAGACCTGGTCATCGCCAAGCCTATTATTGCGGCTCTCGTTGCCTTCTTCTGGAACTATCAGATGCAACGGACGTTTGTGTTTCATTACCATCATGAGGATGCAGAACAAAAAGATAATCAAGATAACCAAGAAAATAACGTGAATTATGAATTATAGAGATTTCCTTCAGAAAATAATCTATGTAGTCATCAACCCGGTCATAAAGGGCATGATTAAGATCGGACTCACCCCCAATGCCGTGACAACCATTGGCTTCTTGCTTAACTGTGTGGTAACATGGATGTTCCTTCAGGCTGCGCAAGCCTTTGGAACCCAACCAGCCGAGGCATACAATGTCATCGGTTGGGGTGGGGGCCTTATCCTCTTTGCCGGATTGTTTGACATGATGGATGGCAGGCTGGCTCGCCTGTCAGGAAAGTCATCCACCTTTGGCGCCCTTTGGGATTCAACTCTCGACCGTTATTCCGAGCTTGTTACCCTTTTCGGTATCGTTGTCATCTTTATCAAGGCCGATTGGTTTTGGATGGGCGTTGTCACCTTCCTGGCCTTGGTCGGCTCCATCATGGTCAGCTATGTGCGTGCGCGAGCCGAAGGTCTTGACATCGAGTGTAAGGTAGGACTGATGCAGCGCCCCGAGCGCGTCGTCGTCACGGCTGTCGTTGCCATTCTCTCCGGCTGCTTCCAAAACCTTTGGTGGCTCGCCGGTGGCATGATTCTCATCGCCGTGTTGGCCAATATCACAGCCTTCTGGCGTGTCCTCCATTGCTATAAGGTATTAACAAAAAAATAATCCTGTCATCCTTTCATCTTTTTTCCTTTGACATACAGCATCTATCTGATATTGCTCTACATCCTGCTGGTGGCTCTGAGGCCCACCCGCAAGATTGCCTATGCACTCACCCCGTGGCTCATCTTCGCCTGTTCTTACGACTGGATGCGGTTGCTGCCTAACTGGAAAGTGAATCCTATCGATGTGCAAGGCATCTATGAAGCAGAGAAAAGCCTCTTTGGTATTGCCACGGCGTCGGGGACGGTGATTCCCAGCGAGTGGTTTGCCCTGCACCATAGCACGCTCGAGGATATCATCGCAGGAGTCAGCTACCTGTCGTGGGTGCCCGTTCCGCTGGCCTTTGCCCTGTGGTTGTTTGTCAAAGGTGAGTATCGGTGGTGCAAGCGCTTCTCATGGGCTTTTCTCATTGTAAACCTTGTGGGGTTTGCCTGCTATTATGTGCATCCCGCAGCACCGCCATGGTATGTGCTCAAACATGGCTTCGAGGTCGTTCTTGACACTCCAGGAGATGTGGGGGGCCTTATCCGTTTCGACAACCTCATCGGCATACCCGTGTTCCAGAGTATCTATTCGGGAAATTCGAATGTCTTCGCGGCAGTGCCGTCGCTCCATGCAACCTATATGATGGTGGCCACACTCTATGCCATCCTTACCAAGCAGCGTCGCCTCGTCATCGTTGTCTTCTCGCTGCTCACCATGGGAATATGGTTTACGGCAGTCTATGCAGGCCATCACTATGTCATCGATGTGTTGCTTGGCATTCTGCTTGCCGTCGTCACACTGACCGTCTATGAAGGTGTCTGGCGGTGGGTAGCAAAACGCAGTCGTTCATGCAGCAACTAAGTCAATTATATCGCCAATGGGCCGGCCATGATCCGGAGACTGTAGCCCGCATCGCCGGCGCAGGCAGCAACCGCGTCTACTATCGGCTCTCCGACCATCAAGGTCAATCAGCTATCGGGGTCATAGGAACGAGCAAAGAAGAAAATCACGCCTTTGTAACCATTGCTCGCCATTTCCTCAGCAAGCAGCTTCCTGTTCCCGAGGTATATGCCGTCAGTGATGACGGCATGAGTTATCTGCAGCAAGACCTCGGGTCGACCTCCCTCTTCGACAGCATCAGGCATGGTCGCGAATGCGGAGGACAATATGACAGCCGTGAGATTTCCTTGCTTGAGGATACCATCCGGCTGTTGCCCCGCCTGCAGGTCGGCGGAGGTCAGGGACTCGACTACAGGGTTTGCTATCCGCAGCCTGATTTCGATGAGACCAATGTGATGTTCGACCTGAACTACTTCAAGTATTGTTTCTTGAAGCCATCCGGTGTCGACTTCCACGAACTCCGTCTTGAGGATGACTTCCAGCATCTGGCCCGCGTGCTCGCGGCACCTTCGGAGCCCGGCAGCCCGTCATACCCATCATCTGTGCCGTCGACATTCCTCTACCGCGATTTCCAGGCCCGCAACGTCATGATGGTGAGCTCACCCGACTGTCAGTCACCGAAACCCTTCTTTATCGACTTCCAAGGTGGACGCAGAGGCCCCATATACTATGATGTCGCGTCATTCCTCTGGCAAGCGTCAGCCCGTTATCCCGAAGATCTGCGGAAACATCTTGTCGACATCTACTACGAAGAACTCGGCCACTACCTCACACCGCCGGAACGCGAGGCCTTCGACGCCCGCCTGATGCTTTTCGTGTTCTTCCGTACGTTGCAGGTCCTCGGTGCCTATGGCTATCGCGGTTATTTCGAGCGGAAGCAGCATTTCCTTGCCTCCATCCCGCCGGCAGTCGACAATCTGCGCCGTCTGATTGGTCAGGGCATTGCCGGTGAGTATCCTGAACTGCAAGAGGCGTTGCGCAAGATAGTCTCTTCGGCGAAGAGCGATGGCGACGCAGCGGCCCGTCCGTCCGACGGCAATGTCCGGCTCCTTGTCGTCCGCATCTACAGTTTCTCTTATAAGAAAGGCATTCCCGCTGACGAGAGCGGCAATGGAGGAGGCTATGTCTTCGACTGCCGCTCCACGCATAACCCCGGCCGCTATGAACAGTACAAGCAGCTGACGGGGCTCGACGAACCCGTCATACGCTTCCTTGAGGATGACGGTGAGATAACCACCTTCCTGGAAAGCGTCTACCGACTGGCCGACCACCATGTAGAGCGTTATCTGGAGCGTGGGTTCACGTCGCTCATGTTCTCCTTCGGGTGCACCGGAGGGCAACACCGTAGTGTCTATTCGGCACAGCATCTGGCAGAACACCTGCACCGCAAGTACGGCATCGAGATACACCTCTGTCATCGGGAGCAGGGCATCAGCCAGACATTTTCTCACGTCTGAACAAACATCATTACATTAAATAATTATGGCACAGAAAATCATTATCCTCGATTTCGGGTCACAGACCACGCAGCTCATCGGCCGTCGTGTCCGTGAGCTTGACACGTTCTGCGAGATTCTGCCCTACAACAAGTTTCCTAAGGACGACCCCTCGGTGATTGGCGTTATCCTTAGTGGCTCACCATTCTCCGTTCATGATCCTGAGGCATTCCAGGTGGACCTCTCGCAGTTTGTCGGACGCATACCCGTGCTGGGTATCTGCTATGGAGCCCAATACCTCTCGCATTCCCTTGGCGGACGCGTGGAGAAAGCCGACTCTCGTGAATATGGTCGGGCACATCTTGAAACCGTCGACCTCTCGAATCCTTTATTCAAAGGTTTCGAAAAAGGCTCCCAGGTATGGATGAGCCATGGCGACACTATTACTGCCATCCCCGAAGGGTTTCAAGTCATCGCATCGACCAAGGACGTGACGAATGCAGCATTCTATTGTCCTGCTCCCCTCGGAGAGGGACAAGGAGATGTTCCCGTATGGGCGGTGCAGTTCCATCCTGAGGTTTATCACACCCTTCAGGGTTCTCAGCTGCTGAAGAACTTCGTCGTCGATATCTGTGGCTCTCGCCAGGAGTGGAGCGCAGCTTCCTTCATCGACACTACCGTGGAGGAACTGAAGCAGCAACTGGGCGACGACCGTGTCATACTCGGCCTCTCCGGCGGTGTCGACTCGTCGGTAGCTGCCGTGTTGCTCCATCGTGCCATCGGCAGCAACCTCACCTGTATCTTCGTCGACCATGGCATGCTGCGCAAGAATGAGTTCACACAGGTGCTTAATGACTATAAGGTATTGGGACTCAATGTCGTCGGTGTGGATGCATCACAGAAGTTCTTTGCCGACTTGGCCGGTGTCACCGACCCAGAGAAGAAACGCAAGATTATCGGCCGCGACTTCGTGGAAGTGTTCAATGCAGAGGCGAAGAAGATTACTGATGCCCGTTGGCTGGCCCAAGGTACAATCTATCCCGACCGCATAGAGAGCCTGAACATCACGGGAAAGGTTATCAAGAGCCACCATAACGTCGGAGGACTTCCTGAGGAGATGCATCTTCAACTGTGTGAGCCGCTGAAGTGGCTTTTCAAGGACGAGGTGCGCCGTGTAGGCCGCCAGTTAGGCATGCCCGAGCATCTCATCACCCGTCATCCCTTCCCTGGTCCCGGACTGGCCGTTCGCATCCTGGGAGATATCACCCCGGAACGGGTACGTATCCTGCAAGAAGCCGACGATATCTATATCCGCAGTCTACGCGAGTATAAAGTGAAGCTCGCTGGTGAAGAAGCACGTAAGGTGCTGGCTGCCGGTGTGCCTGCCCAGATGCAGGATGGTGAGGTCGAGGTGTCGCTCTACGACCAGATATGGCAGGCCGGAGCCATCCTCTTGGCCACTGTCCGTTCGGTAGGCGTCATGGGCGATGAGCGCACGTATGAGCACCCCGTAGCCCTGCGAGCTGTCACCTCCACCGATGCCATGACTGCCGACTGGGCCCATCTGCCTTACGATTTCATGGCCAAGGTCTCTAACGAGATTATCAACAAGGTGCGTGGCGTCAACCGCGTCTGCTATGACATCTCGTCGAAGCCACCCGCAACTATCGAGTGGGAGTGATCACGATGGGTAAGACCTTTTCCAGGTTCTCCGATGATGGTGATTACCGTCGCGAGGAACTTATCCGAATAATAGAACATGCCGTGGAGCAACTCTCCACGGCAGAACTTGAGGCTGTCTATTATGATCTGCTGACGAAGGATTATATCAAGTAGCCTTAGGAAAACAAAACGGAACACCCTCCCTGTTGGCTGAGTGTGAACTTCGGTGTGCTGGCAACAGCCAGCAGGAGATTGGTAAAAAGGGGAGATGGGCTAATGAAGGTGTGTATGATGCTACACGTGGTGCGGTCAGGCCATGAAGTACAGCCAGAACACAAATGCCGAGATAGCAGCAGCCAAGAAGCACATGGTCCAGAAGAGGACTTTCTTGGCCGTCTTCCTCATCCTTCTTGCTCTCAGTTGCTTGTTCTTAAATATCTCGGAATCATCCTGATGGGAATGATGGTGGTGATGGTGGTGGTGATGCTTTAATTTGCTGTCTGTCATGCCTGAATTAACATTATTAGGCTGCAAAATTATAAAAAAGTTTACAAAGTACAAAGGAAATATCTGTTTTTTTCTCTTTACACGTCAGAAACGTTGTGCTTTGTCAGTTTTTGAAAGGTAAAAGGCTTGGTTCTCATGAAGAAAACCAAGCCTTTCGTCTTTTCTTGTATGGTCGTCTACGATGATTACATGAAGGCTACGGTAAGTCCTGCCATCACGATGCTCACCATCGACATGAGTTTGATGAGGATGTTCAACGACGGACCGGAGGTGTCCTTGAACGGGTCGCCGACGGTGTCGCCGACGATGGTGGCCTTATGGGCAAAGGAGCCCTTGCCGCCGAAGTTACCTTCTTCGACGTTCTTCTTGGCGTTGTCCCAGGCACCACCGGCATTGGCCATGAAGATGGCAAGGGTGAAGCCTCCGGCGAGTCCACCGACGAGGAGTCCCAGCACGCCGGCAACACCCAGTACGCAACCGACGATGATGGGGATGATGATGGCGAGGATGCTCGGGAAGATCATCTCGTGCTGCGCTGCACGGGTGGAGATCTCTACGCAACGTCCGTAGTCGGGAGTGCCTGTTCCTTCGAGGATGCCGGCAATCTCCTTGAACTGGCGGCGTACCTCGACGACCATCTTCTGGGCGGCACGGCCTACGGCCTCCATGGTGAGTCCGCAGAACAGGAAGGCTGCCATGGCACCGATAAAGGCTCCTACGAGCACTTTGGGGTTCATCAGGTTCACCTGGAAGTAGTTCATGAAGTCGGGGATGGTGGCTTCGGCAGCCTCGATGGTGTCGCCGGCCAGGTTGGTCATGGTGACATGTGCGCGCTCCATGGCGATCTTGATTTCCTCGATATAGGAAGCCAACAGTGCCAATGCGGTGAGGGCTGCAGAGCCGATGGCGAAGCCCTTGCCTGTGGCCGCGGTGGTGTTGCCCAGTGCGTCGAGGGCATCTGTGCGGTGGCGTACTTCCTCGCCGAGTTCGCTCATCTCAGCGTTGCCTCCTGCGTTGTCGGCAATGGGTCCATAGGCGTCTGTTGCCAGTGTGATGCCCAGTGTGGAGAGCATACCCACGGCAGCGATGCCGATGCCATAGAGTCCGTGGGCCAGGCTGGCTGACGACATGGAGAGGTCGAAGTTGTTGGCAAACAGATAGCTCATTATAATGGCCACACCGATGGTGAGCACGGGGATGCAGGTTGATATCATTCCTGTTCCGATACCTTTGATGATGACGGTGGCTGATCCTGTCAGACCGGCCTCGGAGATCTTCTGTGTGGGCTTGTAGGAGTGTGAGGTGTAGTATTCGGTTGCCTGTCCGATGATGACACCGGCTGCGAGGCCAGTGATGACGGAGAAGGAGAGGCCGAGCCAGTTCTCGATGCCCAGCAGGTAGAGGATGGCAAAGGTGGCCACGGCGATGAGGCATGCCGACACATTGGTTCCTACAGACAGTGATTTCAGCAGGTCGCGCATGGTGGCTCCTTCCTTGGTGCGCACCAGATAGATGCCGAAGATGCTGAGGAAGACGCCGACGGCAGCGATGAGCATGGGTGCGATGACGGCTTTGAGCTGCATGCCTTCGATGGTGCTGGCAGCGAAGGCTGATGCTCCGAGTGCTGCCGTGGAGAGGATGCTTCCGCAGTAGCTCTCATAGAGGTCGGCTCCCATTCCTGCTACGTCGCCCACGTTGTCACCGACGTTGTCGGCAATGGTGGCGGGGTTGCGGGGATCGTCCTCGGGGATGTCGGCTTCTACCTTACCTACGATGTCGGCACCCACATCGGCTGCCTTGGTATAGATGCCGCCGCCGACACGTGCGAACAGAGCCTGTGTCGAGGCACCCATGCCGAAGGTGAGCATGGTGGTGGTGATGGCGATAAGGTTGTCAACGCCGGCCAGGTTGAGCACGATGAACCAGATGGCGATATCGAGCAGTCCGAGTCCTACGACGGTGAGTCCCATGACGGCTCCCGAGCGGAAGGCAATCTTCAGTCCTGCATCGAGGCTCTTGCGGGCGGCGTTGGCAGTGCGGCCGCTGGCATAGGTAGCGGTCTTCATGCCGAAGAAGCCTGCCAGTCCGGAGAAGAAACCGCCGGTGAGGAAGGCAAAGGGTACCCATGGGTTCTGCACGTGTAGGACGTAGGCCATGAAGGCAAAGATGAGAGCGAGTGCAATGAATACGTAGGTCACCACCTTGTACTGTTGTTTCAGATAGGCCATGGCGCCATTGCGGACGTACTTGGCAATCTCTTTCATTCGAGGTGTTCCTTCGTCGGCTTTGAGCATCGACTTGAAGAAATACCAGGCCATGCTTAGTGCCACGATGGATGCCACGGGCACTAACCAGAATACACTTGGAATGTTGGTCATAATAATAATATTGTTAGGATTAGTTATTAGAATCTGAAGTCAAGCTGCACGTCCACGAGGTTGTGGTTCTTGTGGGCGGCACGGTTGTTGACGAGTGCGTATTCCACGAACAGCTGGGTGTTCTTGTTGAATGAATAGTCGGCACCAATCTCGTAGTAGGTCTTCGACGACTCCCAGGTCTTCTCGTTGCGGTAGCAGTCGTAGCGGGCCTTCACGTGGAACTTGTTCTTGACGATAGGAGCGATGCACAGCGCATACCAGCCGTCGGCCTTGTCGCCCAGGGTGGCATTGGTGACGCTGTAGCCCTGGCTGTGGATATACTCAGAGCGGAACGTCCAGTCGTTCTTGACGTATTCACCGGAGATGGCGTAGCGGTTCTTGCTCACATGGTCGCGGCTTCCGGTCCATCCGAAGGCACCGATGCGCATACCCTCGACGGGCATTACCCATGCGCCGCCGATGATGTCCTTGCGCTCGTCGCCGTCCTTGGTCACGTTGATGCCCTGACCGTTGAAGACGCCCACCTGATAGTGCAACAGGTAGCGGCCTTCCTTGTTCTTCAGGAAGTCACCCTGCACCTGCACACCGAGGTCGCGGCCGTTGGAGGCCTGTTCGCCGGTGCGGTCGGAGAAGCCAGCCAGCTTCGAGACGGGTTGTGAGTAGGACATGAAGCCTTGGGTGATGGGGTGCATGGGGTTCTCGAAGGTGAACGGCCGCTTGAACTGTCCGCCCTTTACCTTGAAAAAGTCATATTTCTGCCACTCCGTGAAGGCATCGACCAGTCGCGGTGTGCCATTAATCTGCATCTGGATCTTCCAGTACCAGTCCTTCGAGGCGCGGCCGTCAAGAGCCAGACGCACCAGTCGGAGCTGGAACTCGTTATGCTCGGCGTTTTCCTGATCTTCGGCCCGGTACTGGAACATGCCGTAGCCGCTCAGTTTCACATTATTGATCCATGCAGGGGTTTTCGTGTCTTGTGCATTGGCCGACAGTGTTGAAAGCAGCACGGTGGCCATCAAAATCATTTTCTTCATTACCTTTTTTGAATTGTTTGTCTAATAATTAATAATGTGGCTGCAAAGCTACACATTTTTTTTCACATTTCAGCAAGGTTTAGTAAAAAAGTGTAAAGTAGAGAGAAAAATAACGAAATATTTGTTCATGTAAAAAAAACTCCGTAATTTTGCAAGAAATTATAAACAAAGAACAACACTCAACACAACATGAAGAAATCCCTTTTCGTCATCATGGCTGCAGTAGCAGCTGTCCTGATGACCGGCTGCCAGAGCTATAAGCAGGTTCCTTACTTCCAAGACATGGAGAGCGTAGACCTTTCAGCATCGCGTGGACTCTATGATGCCCGCATCATGCCGAAAGACATCCTGACAATCACCGTGAATTCTGACGACCCCGACGGTATGGCCGAGCGTCCGTTCAACCTGATGGTACGCAGCACGCTGCAGCCCGGAGGTCAGGTGAACACTTCCTATGGCGGCTCGATGCTGACCTATCTGGTCGACAACGACGGCACCATCAACTTCCCCGTCGTCGGACGTATCCGTGTAGAGGGAATGACCAAGACTGAGTGCGAAAAATATATTGAGAGCCTCATCCGCAGCCACTTCAGCGACGATACGAAACTCATCGTCACCGTGAAGATGTCGAACTACCGCGTCACCGTCACCGGTGAGGTGAACCGTCCGGGAGTCGTCTCCGTGGCATCGGAGAAGATGAGCATCCTCGAAGCCCTCGCCCAGGCCGGCGACCTGTCTATCTACGGTCGTCGCGACAATGTGCTGCTCATCCGCGAGGACAATAAAGGAGAGAAGCATTCCGTCAGACTCGACCTGACCAAGGCAGACATCATCAACTCGCCCTACTATTATCTCCAGCAGAACGATATTATCTATGTTACGCCCAACCAAACCAAGGCCAAGAACTCTGACATCGGTCAGTCCACCACCTTGTGGTTCTCGGCAACGAGCATCCTGATCTCGCTCACCTCGCTGCTCTATAACATCCTGAATTAACCATCATCACTATAAAGAAGCGCCGGCCCGGAAGGTCGGCGCTTTTTTTGTCTGTATCAATCTCAAATCTCCTTGCTTATCGTTGTAAACGCCATGCTATGGCAAATGCCACAACAGGTATTGGGCGGCGTGATGCTATGCACCAGCACTGCTTAGGGAATGAACCGAAACAGCCAACACGATGCATCGGCGGGCTCGAAAGTAAGGGTAGCCACTGCCCAAAACTATGCATCGGCGGGCTCGAAAGTAAGGGTTGGGAAGCAGAATAGTAAGGCTTGGCAAACCCGAGAGTAAGGGTTGGGAAGCAGAATAGTAAGGGTTGGCAAGCCCGAGAATAAGGGTTGGGAAACAGAATAGTAAGGATTGGCAAGCCCGAGAATAAGGGTTGGGAAACCGAATGGTAAGGGTCGTCTGTGACGATAGTAAGGAACGTCCGACCAAAATAGCTTATTTTGATGACCAAAATAGCCTATTTTGGTGACCAAAATAACCTATTTTGGTCGGAGCATCCTTACCTTCTTGTTTTTACTTCAGCTCCATGACGACGACGGAGCGTGCGGGAACGTCGAGCGATAGCTTGTTGTCGGCAATCTTGAAGCTGCTGAAAGTTGCCGGTTTCACTACTTCAGGATGGTCGAAATCGTTGAAGGCGGTGGCCTCGTCGGCAGTGAGGATGCGTCCCTGTGCAGAAGTGATGTCGGTACCGCGTAGTTCCACGTCGAATGCTTTACCGTCGGTCAGCGAGCAGTTGGTGACGGCGAGGACGATGGTGCCGTCGGCGGTACGTGCTGCCGATGCAGACAGTAGGGGCAGCGTCTTGCCTTCGGCCGTCTTGATGAAGTCGTTGGTGAGGTCAACGGGCAGGTGTGTGGCTTCCTGGAAGGGCCGGTACATCTCAAAGATGTGGTAGGTGGGTGTGAGTACCATGTGTCCCCGTCCTTTCTGGTCGGTGAGTATCATGGACTGCAGTACGTTGACCACCTGTGCGATGTTTGCCATCTTCACGCGATAGGTGTACTGGTGGAAGATATTGAGCATGAGCGATGCGACGATGGCATCGCGCAGGGAATTCTGCTGGTAGAGGTGTCCGGCGATGGTGCCTGGTTCCTCGTCCCACCATGTACCCCATTCGTCGACCATCAGGGCGATGCGGCGGCGTGGGTCTGTCTCGTCCATGATGCTGCAGTGCTTAGCCAGTACGGGATCGATGTCGATACACTTCTCGAGTGTCATGTAGTATTCGTCGGGGGTGAAGATGGTGGCTTTTCCTTTGCGTCCCCAGTCTTTCACGGTGTAGTAGTGGACGGAGATGCCTTGCATGCGGTCGCCGATGTTTCTCATCAGCACGCGTGTCCAGTTGTAGTCGTAGTCGGAGGCTCCGGAGGCGATACGGAAGAGCCTGTTGCCGCTCTGGTCGCGCAGATAGGTGTTATAGCGCCGGAACTCGTTGCTATAGTATTCCGGTGTCATGTTTCCGCCACATCCCCATGCTTCGTTTCCGATGCCGAAGTATTTCACCCGCCAGGGCTTCTCGCGGCCGTTTTGCCGGCGCAGGCGTGCCATGGGTGTGTCGCCGTCGCTGGTCATGTATTCCACCCATTGTGCCATTTCCTTGACGGTTCCCGACCCTACGTTTCCGCAGACGTAGGGCTCACAGCCCAGCATCTCGCAGAGGTTCAGGAACTCATGGGTGCCGAAGGAGTTGTCCTCGATGGTTCCGCCCCAGTTGTTGTTGCGCAGCGTGGGGCGTTGCTCCTGTGGCCCGATGCCGTCGGTCCAGTGGTAGTCGTCGGCAAAGCATCCGCCGGGCCATCGCAGCACCGGCACCTGGAGGGTCTTCAGTGCTTCGAAGACGTCTTTGCGGTAGCCGTTGATATTGGGAATAGGGGAGTCCTTTCCGACCCACAGGCCTCCGTAGATGCATGAGCCGAGGTGTTCGGCAAACTGTCCGTAGATTTCCTTGTTGATGGTGGCACCGGGCCGGTCGGCATGGATGATGAGATGGGCTTCGTTATCGGCTTTGCCCGATAGGGTGGTTGCCAAAGCCATTAGGAGAATGGTTAACTTCTTCATAAGTATGTGTATCGGTTGTTAAGTTAGTGGTATGGAAAACTTGTTCAATTCATTAGGTTTGCGGGGTGTGGCCGCCTGATAGGCGGGGGGTGTCAGGCTGATAGGCGGGGACGGGCGTTGTCAAAGTGTTTTGTTGTTTTTCAGCGGAACTGCCTGCACACCAAGGCAGGCAGTTCCGCTGATGGTTGATGGCTTTCCGGCGCCGTTATCGTCTTACTTTCGTGACGGTGCCGTCGGCAGCGATGCGGATGTAGGTCTGTCCAGGCAGGAGGACTGACGCCTGCTGTCCGCTGACGGTATAATAGGTGGCTGTTGCCTGCTTACGGTTGTTGACGGTGCGTACGCCGTCGCTGACGTCCTTGACGTTGATGACATAGCGGTTCAGGACGGTGAGGTCGGCTGTGAGGGCTTCGACGACGCATTCGTAGCCGTTGTCGGTCTTGTTGACGGTCTTCAGGACATGGGCTCCACGTCCTTCTACGGTAGCGTCGATGTCGTCGGCGGTCAGCACTTTCTCCGTGGTGGCCTCGTAGGTCGTCTGCTCCGGGGTGAACCCTTCGACGGCATTCCCGTCGACAGTGATAGCTGTCACATTGGCATTGTAGACGAGGGCGATGTCGTCGACGAGTACTTCGTCGTTGTTGCTGCCCTGTCCGGCGTCGGCATTGGTGGAGATGGTTACGAGGATGGCTTTCGGGTCGAGTTGTGCATCGGTGTATTCGAAAGGTATGCTGATGTGCTTCCACTCCCCGTTGGTCTCGGCAATCACATTGTTCTTAGCCCGTGCAATGACATTGTTGTATTCTTTGTCCTCGGGGTCCTGGTAGTAGGTGCCGTCGGTGATGGCGGCGCTGACGGTGGCATAGGGATGCGAGGCGTTAGCCGTTCCCTGCTTGAACTTCATCCAGAGGACGAGTGAGTCGGGACGTGCCACGAGGGGCATGTAGAAGGGGTCTCCGTTGCCGTCGACATCGGTGAGCGAGGTGTCGAGGAAGGCATTGTTCTTTGGGTCGGTTGCCGACATAGCGTTGGCGCTCATGCGTCCGGTGGTCATGGTTCCGTTGGCCACGATGGTGAAGAGGACGGTGGTGGAATAGATGCGGGCCGAGGTTTCTCCGCCGTGTGCATCGGCCGACTTCTGCATGTGGTGTCCGGTGAGTGCTACGAAGGAGCCTGTAGCGCTCTCGAAGGAGTGCCATCCGTTGGGTTCCTCGTAGTTTTCTGCACTGGCGTGCCATTTTTCAAATCCCTGGTTGCGCATCTGATATCCGCTGCCGATGGTCACCTCGATGATTTGTTCGAGTGTTTCCATCATGTTGATGTGGATGGATGCACGCAGGTGGTCACCGCTGATGGCAGCGACAAGGTCGACGGGTACGGGTGGCAGCATGGATGCCATCCAGAAGGGCACTGACGGGTCGTTGCCTTCGGTGATGATGACATTGTCCTGGGCTTTCAGGATGGTGGCGGTGGCGCTCTGCTGCGGCACGATGCCAGTCAGCTCTATGTTGCCGACGCCCATGGGGCCGTCTTCGCTCTGCAGGACGAAGTTCTTCAGGGTGAGGGTGTAGGTGTCGCCGTCCTCGACGACGCTGATGATGCCATGCTGTTGTGAGCTGGTTCCATTCACGGTGACGATGATTTCTTCATCGTAGTCGGTAGCCCATGTGGCCATCGTCATGGCAGCCATGAGCATGAGGGTAAATAATTTCTTCATTGTATTCTTGTTTTGTCGTTTGATTATCTGATCTGATAGGTGACGGCGATGGTGCCGTAGATGGGGTAGAGGGTCTGCTCGACGGTCTTGAAGCTGCTGTGATGGATACCTGTCAGTCCCCACTGCAGGTCGGCGGAGAGTCCCCATCGGCCGGCTATCTGCCAGTCGGCTCCGACGAGGATGCCCACCTGCATGCGGCGCATGTCGTCGGAGAAGTCGTAGGTGGCCCATTCGCCCTCAGTGTTGCCCATGACGACTTTGGGACCGGTGGGGTCGTCCTTGCGCAGGTAGCCGTCGTAGGCATAGCCGCTGAAGTCTCTTGAGAGCAGGAGTGAGGCGTATGGACCAGCCCGCAGCTGCCACTTCTCAGCTATCTGGCAGGTTGCCGTCACGGGAACGGTCATCATCCATTGGGTGGCCTGCTGGCGTACGTGTCCGGTATAGACGCCTTCCATCTCGCTATCGTCCATCCGCAGTGCCATGTGGTAGCCCTTGGTGGTGACCTCGGTGTCCATGCCTTTGTTGGCCAGATAGAGTGAGGCGGCAATGCCCCATGGCCCTTTGAGGGTGAGGCCGGCGTCGGCTCCCATGCTGATATTGGCCGTCGGGCTGAACTTGTCGATGCTGCGGATGGTGGCAGGGATGCCCAGTGGGGCTGTTCCGCCAATGGCATAGCCCAGACGGGCTTTCAGCCACCAGTCTTCGGGCGTGGCTGCCCGCGTAGCCAACAATGATGTGGCGAGGAGAGCCAGTGATATGGTGATAAATCTTTTCATTGTCTTACTCTTAACATTCTATACTCAACATTCAGTACGCAGCATTCACTCGGCATAGTACATTTTCACCTCGTCGATGAGGAGCGTGCTTCCTTCGGCACCCTCGAACGTATCGCCGTTCTTGCTCGATGAGAACACGAGTGCGAGATTGTAGCCGCGGTTGGCCAGGAGCTCTGCGTCGATGGGGCTGTCGCCTTCGAAGGTGAGTTCGAAGGGCATCCACTCATTTGTCGGAGGCAGCGACGGAGCCGTGGTCTTACGGACGATGAGCGGGCTTGTCAGTACGTCATCGCCATGCAGCACGACGGCATTACCCTCGCTGTCGTGGTTCAGGTAGAGCACGGCATAGATGTTAGGCTCGTCAACACGTCCTTCCACGGTTTGGTTGTCTTTGTTGGTGAAGACGGGTCCCGGCTGGTACTGATAGAATCCCGTCAGACGGATGGGCTCCTTGGTGAAGGGTATTCCCATGCGGGTGGTCCATAGCGTATTGCTCAAGGCATATTTCGTATCGAAGGCCCCTAGGAAGAAGTTTCCTGCGGCGATGGGCTTCTTGAATGTCTTTCCCCAGTTACCCGTGGCCCGCGTGGTGAGCCGCACGCAATAGCCGTCGATGCCGTTAGCGTCGGGGACAGTGGGGTAGTCGTCCTTGGCTGCATTGGGTTTGGCAATGAGGTAGCCTGCATTGCCGGATGCCCAGATGGCATCACGTTCGCCATTGGCATTGAGTTCATACCATTCGTAGTAGTGTCCCTGCGCATCGACATCGAAGTGCTCGAAGTCGTAGCTGTCGTTCGGCAGGGGTGCTTCGCGAACGCTTACTTCGTAGATACGTTTCCACTGGCCGTCCTCTGAAGTGACGGTATAGGCAACCGGACCTCTGCTGAAGTCTTGCGCTGAACCGTTGTCCGGAGTGATGGTGGCACCGTCGGTCAGCCGGAACATGACAGGCAGGGCAGGCAGCCCCGTGGTTCGTTTTACGGTGAAGGTGAGTTGAGTGACATCGGAAGGGATGTCTGTCAGTCGACGGTCGTCAGGGGTGAAGAAGAAGTCATCGGCCACGCCGTCGGCAACCCATGCCTCGAGGATGTCGCATTCTGTGTTCAGCGGCTCGTCTTTCATGCATGACGAGCACCAGATAATGCCTATGCAGGCGATGAACACGGTCTTGAATAAATACTCGTTTTTTTCCATTTTGAGTGCAAAGTTACAATTTACTAAGGAAAAAACAAAGAAATGCTGTTGATTTTTATCGCTGGCTCATCATTCTCTTGACGAAAGTATGCCTGTAGGCTTCCGGCTGACGGTATAGCGGTTCTCATGTAAAATGCCGAAGACTTTTTTGCAGATTAGGCAGCAAAAAAGTCTTCGACAGTGCATGTACATTTAATATAATGTATCACAGACCATCCGCACTCCTATCTTACAGAGAAGCGGAAGGCTGAGTGGTGGTGGTATTTCTCGCCGGGTTTGAGATAGGGCGACGGGAATTCTTTCTTGTTGGGGGCATCGGGATAGGTCTGCGGCTCCAGACAGATGCTGGCACGCTGTGGATAGGTCTTACCGTTCTTGCCTGTCACCGTGCCGTCGAGGAAGTTGCCGGTGTATACCTGCAGTCCGGGCTGGTCGGTGAAAAGCTCCATGTAGATGCCGGTAGCCTCGGAATAGACGCTGGCAGCAACCTTCGTGTCGTCGCCCTTTCCATCCTTGTAGGTGTTCAGGCACCAGTTGTGGTCGTAGCCGTTGGCATAGCGGATGTCCTGCCACGAGGTGTCGCCGATGGTCTGGTAGAGGGGATGACGCTTGGTGAAGTTCATCGGTGTGCCGTATACCTTCTTGATCTCACCTGTTGTCATGAAGGTGGAGTCGATGGGCGTGTAGTAGTCGGCATTGATGAAGAGCACATGGTCGGTGCAGGGCACGGAGGGGTCGCCCGAGAGGTTGAAGTAGGAGTGGTTGGTCAGGTTGACGATGGTCTCCTGGTCGGTTTCTGCCTCGAAGAGCATGTCGAGGGTGTTGTCGTCCTTCACGGTGTAGGTGACGGTGGTCTGCAGGTTTCCGGGGAAGCCCATCTCGCCGTCGACCGACGTATAGGCGAGCTTGATGCTGTTGTCGGTCACTTCTACAACGTCAAAGTACTGGTTGTGGAAGCCTTCCGGTCCGCCGTGCAGGCAGTGTCCGAAGTTGTTCTGCGGCAGCTGATACTTCTTGCCGGCAATCGTGACTTGTCCTTTGTTGATGCGGTTAGCATAGCGTCCGATGGCAGCACCGAAGTTGTTGTCGTTGTTGAGAGAGTCGGGGTCGAGTCCGTACTGGATGATGTTGTCGAAACCGAGGACGACATCGGTCATGTTACCCTGTTTGTTGGGCACGCAGACGCTGACGATGCGGGCACCGAAGTTGGTGACGCAGACTTCCATTTTTCCTGCGTTCTTCAGCACATAGAGCTTCACGGGGTGACCGTTGTTGATGACTTCGAAATTAGCGGGGTCGAGACCAGAGATGGTCAGCCCATTGTTATTGCCGCCGCAGGCTGCGAGCATGGTTACGAGGGCGGCGAGGAAAAGGTTTTTTAGTTTCATGTGTTTTATTTAGTTGACGAGTTGACAAGTGAACAAGTTATTAGTTGACGAGTTGACGGATAAACAAGTTGACGAGTAAACAAGTTGATAGTGGAATGTATTGATGTTTCACTAATAACTTGTCAACTCGTCAACTAATTACCTGTCAACTGATTGGATTAGCAGACTTTGTGAGAACCCTCACTGATGATGACATCATAGACCTTCGGGGCCTTGCCGTACTTCTGGAAGTACTTCTCTGATGCCGTCTTGATGAAGTCGTCGTAGAGTTCGTCCTTGACGAGGTTGATGGTGCAGCCGCCAAAGCCACCGCCCATGATGCGCGAACCGGTGACGCCGCACTCCTTGGCCAGGTCGTTCAGGTAGTCGAGCTCTTCGCAGCTTACCTCGTATTCCTTCGACAGTCCGTAGTGAGTCTCGTACATCTTCTGACCAACGGTCTCGTAGTCGCCCTTCTCAAGTGCATCGCAGACAGCAAGCACGCGGTCTTTCTCGCCGAGCACGAAGTGAGCGCGGGTGTAGTCTTCTTCGCCTACCTCAGCGCGTACCTCTTCCAGCTGTTCCCATGTGCAGTCGCGCAGGGTCTCGAAGGTTCCTTCCGGATGCTTGGCAGCGATGTGCTTGACGACATTCTCGCAAGAGTTGCGGCGGTCGTTGTAGGGTGAGCCAACGAGCTCGTGCTTCACGCAGGAGTTGAGCAGGACGAGCTTGTAGCCCTTCGGGTCGAAGGGGAAGTATTCGAACTCACGGCTACGGCAGTCGAGACGCATCAGCTTGCCTTCCTGTCCGAAGACGCTGGCGAACTGGTCCATGATACCGCAGTTCACACCGACGTATTTGTGCTCGGTGGCCTGTCCGGCAAGTGCCATATCCCACTTCGATACCTTGTTGTCACCGAAGAGGTCGTTCAGACCGCAGGCAAAGCAGCTCTCCATGGCAGCCGATGATGACATGCCGGCTCCGAGGGGTACATCACCAGCGAAGGCAATGTTATATCCCTTCACGGGAACACCGAGGGCTTCCATCTCAAGCGTGATGCCATAGATGTACTTTGCCCATGAGGCACGAGGACCTACGCCGTCGTGGAAGTCGAAGTCCACACGGTCCTTCAGGTCGATGGAGTAGGCACGGATGGTGCTCTCTGTTCCATTGGGGCGCATTTCTGCCATGATGCCTTTGTCAACAGCTCCTGGGAATACGAAACCGCCGTTATAGTCGGTGTGCTCGCCGATGAGGTTGATACGTCCGGGTGAGGTATAGATGTTACCGGTTTTACCATCGAAGTGCTTGATGAAGCGACTTCTTACAAATTCAATATCCAACATTTTTAATAAGAAATTAGTAATGAATAATTAGAAATTATGATTACCATAACCCGCAGGCCCTCCTACGGGGAGGGACTGTGGGTGGTCTTTTGCTATTATTTCTTGGCGGGCTTGCAACCAGTCACACCGTAGAACAGCAGGTAGGCGAGCATGGCAATGATGAGCCAGTAGCTGTTGATGTCGCCGACCTTGTTGGCCATGAGGTTCTGGATGAGCGGCATGACACCACCACCGACAACCATCGTCATGAACAGACCGGATGCAGAAGGAGTATATTTGCCGAGTCCTTCGGTTGCGAGGTTGAAGATAACACCCCACATCACCGACGTGCAGAGACCGCAGAGGATGATGAACAATACTTTCGTAGGAACTTCGTTGCCGGCGAGGGTCATCTTTGTGGTCTCAGGCATCATGATGGCTACGATGAGCAGGCAGATGGCTACTGCAGAGGTGCAGATGAGCTGGCTGCGTGAGGAAACCTTACCCGAGATGAAGGCACTGGTGAAACGGCCGACGAGCATCAGCAGCCAGTAGAAACCGGCGATGGTTCCGGCAACAGTCATGTTACCCAGCACACCACCTTCGGCAACGGGCTGTCCGAGGTAGAACAACAGCTGTCCGGGGATACCGATCTCGATACCTACATAGAAGAAGATGGCAATGATGCCGAGTACGAGGTGACGATAGCCGAGGGCACCTTTCACACCTTCCATGACATTTGACTTCTCAACTTCGGGCTCTTCAATCTTCGTGAAGTAGATGATGACGAACGAGCAGGCGAAGATGGCCAGTGCGATGAGCAGCAGCGGAGCAACATCTCCCAGCGATGTCTCCTTGGTGATTTCACCAATCATGGCACCAGCAAGCATAGGTGTCAGCGTTGCAGCCAGAGAGTTCAGCGAACCACCGGTCTGGATGAGCTGGTTACCGCGGTTGCCGCCGCCACCGAGCAGGTTGAGCATCGGGTTGACAACGGTGTTCAGAATACATACGCAGAAGCCGCAGATGAAGGCACCAAGCAGGTAGACTACATATGCGCTGATGGCTGTTGCGTCCATCGTGCTCGAGCAATACTGGACGGCGATGCCGATGAAGCCCAGTGCAAGGGCTACGAGGGCAGTCTTCTTGTAACCAATCTTCGTAATCATCACACCAGCGGGAATACCCATGAAGAGGTAGGCGGCGAAGTTCATGAGGTTACCGACCATTCCGGCCCATTCATACTGGTTCTTCCAGATGGTGCCGAAGGGGGCTGCCATGTTGGTCACGAACGAAATCATTGCAAACAGGAACATCATGGCAATAATAGCCACGACAGCTCCATTTTTCTTTTGTGTCTGTGTCATTTTTGTTTTAAATGTTTTTAGTTATTAATATTTTATTTGTCAATTCCGAATTTATAGACAGTCTTCTGCTTGTACTTCTCATGCGGGCCGAGGACGACGCTGGGGAAATAAGGATGGTTGGGACTGTCGGGGAAGTGCTGGGCCTCGAAGCAGATGGCTGAGCGACGCGGGAACGTTGCGCCATGCTGACCTTTGTAGCCGTCGGCCCAGTTGTCGGTGTATACCTGCACGCCTGGCTCAGTGGTATATACTTCCATGGTGCGGCCGCTGTTGGGCTCGATGATGCGTGCGGCGAAGGAGCATTCGCCTTCTTCTTTCTTGTTCAGCACAAAGCAGTGGTCGTAGCCGGCACCGTTCTTTATCTGCTCGTCATCGGCGTCGATGTCGCGGCCTACAGGCTTGGGTGTGCGGAAGTCGAAAGGCGTTCCCTTGACGAAACGGATCTCGCCTGTCGGGATGCTGGTATCATCAATGGGCAGATAGTAGTCTGCATTGATTTCGCAAATAAGGTCTTCGATGGATGGGGTGGGGTCGGCTATGCCCGCTAATGAGAAAAAGCCGTGTGAGGTGAGGTTGAGGATGGTCTTCTTGTTGGTCGTTGCCATGTATTCGATGACCAGTTCGTTGTCGTTGGTGAAGGTGTAGACGACGGTTGTCTTTACTTCGCCCGTGAACCCTTCCTCGCCGTAGGGACTGACGTACTCAAGGACAAGTGCCTGGTCGTTCATCTGTGTGGCGTTCCATACGCGGGCGTTCCATCCGCTCTTTCCGCCGTGCAGGCAGTTGGGACCGTTGTTGATGGCGAGCTGATACTCTTTTCCGTTGAGTTGGAACTTTCCGCGTGCTATGCGGTTGCCGTAGCGTCCGATGAGCGTGGAGAGGTAAGGCTCTGGAGAGTTAATGACGTCTTGTATGTTGTCGTGCCCCTGGATGACGTTCGCAAAGTTGCCGTTGCGGTCGGGAACCATGATGGCAACGATTGCACCTCCGTAGTTAGTTACTGCGACCTCGCATCCTTGTGCGTTCTTCAGGATGAAGAGGTCGGTTTGTTTGCCATTGACAGTGGTCTGGAAGTCTTCGCGTTTCAGACCACTAAGGGTTTCTGTTTCTTTGGTGTTCATCGCTTACTGGTTTAAAGTTATACAATGCACTGCAAAGTAAACAAAAAAAAATGAAGTTAGCAAATAATCTTTGCGAAAAGTGCCTTCATGCTGGTGTTAAAGAAAATTAAAAGAAAGGCATGGAGTCTTTTCTCCGCAGATTATTATTCGTAGACGACGAGTTCGCGTGGCAGGGATATGTTTTTCAGGCGTTCGTACCACATGCGGCTGGAATTGTTGCGATGGCGGAGCACATGGTTGCTGATGATGTAATAGCTTGCGCTATATTCGTCCATAAGGCGCAGGAACGCATATTTGATACGTGAGCACTTCTCGTTGATGGCGTTGTCGAGCGGGTTAACGAGGTGGTTGATGCTCTCTTCCACCTTTTCCTTATCCATATAGCGGGTGATGGCCATGTAGATGTCGCGGAGTTCGTCGCGGTGTTCGGATAGCCGCTTGAACTCAATGCCTTCGGGGTGGTTGAGGAAGAGTAGGTAGACGGCCTTGTGGACAGGCTGAAGCTCTACCTCCCGGTTTGTCTTGGAGAGGATGATGCGATAGTCCTTCGTGATGAGCAGAGGACTGAGCTGACCGCGCGCCGCCTCAATCCTCAGCTCCTCAAGCAGGGGAACGCCAATAGCCCGCAGCAGCACGTCGGTGCGTCCTTCGGCCCACAAGGCATTGATCTGCTTTCGCAGGGTCTCTTCGATATTGGGGTCCATGGCTTATTCCTCTACTTCGATGATTTCGTCGATACGCTTTTGCAGCCACCGCTTCCACCGTTCCACCATGGGCATGGGTTTCCGGGAATTGTCTTCAGACTGGATGTCGCTTCTGTCAGTATGGCTATCGTCCTCCGTGTAAGTCATGCCTTCTTCTGCTTTTGCATTGGTCATGCCTTCTTCTGTTTCTGCATTGGTCATGCCAGCTTCTGCTTCTGCATTGGTCATGTCAGCTTCTGCATATATCTCGTCCTCTTCGGTGTTCTTACCATGCTGTGGCTTCTGGGGCTTTTGCGGCTTGGTGGGTTTGTAGAGCAGCGGAATGAGACTTTCGTAATAACTGTCGTCGTTGGCATGAGGTTGAGGAGCGTTTCCGCGCAGTTCGTCTTCCAGGTCGGCGGCAAGGATAATGACCTTGGCGTCCTGACCAAGGGTGTTGTCGGTAGTAGTACCCCAGATGACGTCAATCTCCGGATTAAGCTGTTCGAAGAATTCCGAAATCTCTGACAGCTCAGGAATGAAGAATGGCGCTTCATCGCTTGCGTAGATGTTAAACAGGATACGCTTGGCCTTTCCGATGTCGTTGCCATAGAGCAAGGGGGAGTCGAGAGCATCGATGATAGCCCGTTCCACACGTCTCTCTCCGCTGGCGCGGCCAATGGCCATGATCGCACCGCCGCCGTTGCGCAGGGTCGTCTCCACATCGCGGAAGTCAAGGTTTATATCGCCTTCTGAACTGACGGTGATGAGTTCGGAGATGCCTTTCACGGCATCCTTCAGCACGTCGTCAGCGCGCTTGAAGGCATCTTTAAGGGTAATCTGGGTGTCGGAGTAGATGTCGCAGAGGCGTTCGTTGTTCACGATGAGCATGGCGTCGACATATTGCCGCAATTCTTCCACACCCTTCAGCGCCTTGATGATTTTCCGCTTTTGCTCGAAGTAGAAGGGGATGGTGACGACGCCAATGGTCAGGGCTCCTTTCTCTTTCGCCACCTTGGCAACTACGGGGGCAGCACCGGTACCGGTTCCGCCGCCCATGCCTGCCGTGACGAAGACCATCTTGGTACGGCTGTCGATGAGCCGCTCTATGTCTTCAATGTTCTCCTGGGCTTCCCGACGGCCGATTTCCGGATTGGCACCGGCACCGAGGCCTGCCGTGCCAAGCTGGATCTTCACCGGAACCTTTGACTTCGACAATGAGGCGCTATCGGTGTTGCAGATGGCATAGGTGACGCCCTCAATGCCTTCGGCATACATGTTTCTGACGGCATTGCATCCGCCGCCTCCGACACCGATGACCTTGATGATGTCCTGCGACCTGTCTTCTATCTCGCCGAAATCCACCATGTCGTCGATGTCAACATCCTTATTGCTATGTTCTCTTGTCATATCCTTTTCTGTGAATATTATCTTGTTTCGGCTGCAAAGGTACAGAGAAAACTCGGAAACTCCAATCCTTCGCAAGGCTTGCGGAAAAAATTCTGAAAGCTTCAGGCCTCAGTGAGCAAGTCGGCCACGACATAGCTGGACCCCCCGACGAAGATGAAGTCATCGGGTGCGGCGTCTGCCAGTGCAGCGCGGTAGGCATCGCCGACGGTAGGGTAGTATTCTCCCTCAAGGCCGAATCCGGCAGCTTTCTCGCAGACGCGCTGAGCAGGAATGGCCCGGTGGGTGGAGGCTTGCGTGAAATAATAATGTGCGTGGCGGGGGAGTAGCTTCATGACGCCGTCGATGTCTTTGTCGTCGACCATTCCAAATACGATGCGTAGGGCCTGGCAGGGTTGTGCGGCAATCTGTGGGGCGAGATATTGCCATCCTGCAAGGTTGTGGCCCGTATCGCAGATGACGAGCGGTTTGTCGTTTAGCTTTTCCCAGCGCCCCCGGAGTCCTGTAAGCGCGCAAATGTGGCTAAGTGAGGAGACGATGCCGGCATTCTTCTCATGACAGTCTGGGGCATCGTGGAGGGGTAGGATACTCTGCTCAACCAAGTTCTTTACCGCGGTGAGGATGGTACGCAGGTTCTTTTCCTGATAGCTGCCCTTCAGCTCGAATGCTTCTGAGTAACGTTCGGGAAGGATGGGGATAGCTTCTTCGGCAAAGGTGATGGGAGCATCCATTTCTTTTGCTTTCTGAACGAAAACCAGTCGGGTCTCGGGCGTTGTCTCTCCGATGACGACGGGTGTGCGGGGCTTGATGATGCCCGCCTTCTCTGTGGCTATCTCGGCAAGGGTGTTTCCCAGGAACTGGGTATGGTCGAACGATATGTTGGTGATGACGGAGAGTATGGGGTTGATGATGTTCGTGGAGTCGAGTCTGCCGCCCAGTCCTACTTCGATGACGGCGATGTCAACCTTTTGCTCCTTGAAATAAAGTAGTGCCAGGGCGGTGGTCAGTTCGAAGAATGATGGTGACAATCTGGTGTTCCATGCTAAGTAGTCTTCCACGAAGCTGACCACACGTTCTTTGCTGATACTCTGTCCGTTGACTCTTATCCGTTCGCGGAAATCAACAAGGTGCGGTGAGGTGTAGAGTCCTACCTTGTAGCCAGCGTCCTGAAGGATGGCGGCGAGGGTGTGTGAGGTGGATCCTTTTCCGTTGGTTCCTGCTACATGTATGGTCTTGTAGCTTTGGTGTGGGCGTCCGTAATGGTCGTCAAGGGCTATGGTGGTCTGAAGTCCGGGCTTATAGGCCGCTGCCCCTACCTGTTCAAATGCCGGTGTGGCATGGTAGAGATATTGCAGTGTTTCTTCGTAGTTCATGGCTGTTGTCTTGTTATGGATTAACGTTCATGATGCTTAGAGTTGCATATAACAGTGTGCATCCGGTAACGTGCGGGGTTAGCGGGGCGTTTTCGGCTGTCGAGATGCGTTCCGTCATCCAGTTTTTCGAGAAGATGTCAACGCCGGGTTGCAGACACCTGATAGCTGTGTTGCAGTTTGCGGCGATGAATCGGGAATAGTCTTCTTTCTTGTCGGCGGGAAGGGCATTGCTGTTGATGAGTTGCGACAAGTAGCGGAAGAAGATTCCGTGGAAGAGTCCCATGTCTCCTCCGTTCTCCAACCGGCTGACGTTGTTCATGAGTCCTGTGTTTGGGTCGCTCAGCCTTAGGATGGTGTAGTCGGCAGCCTTGATGGCGTCGTTGATGTATTGTTGTCGGTGGGTCAGCCGGTACAGCTCTGTTCCCATGGCCATAAACGTCGCTGTGTTGTAGCTCCATACACGATGTGCTGTGCGGTTGCGGCGGATATGGTCGTACACGGCTCCGGTGGTGTCGTTATAGAGGTACTTGCGCTCCCACTGGTAGATGCGTGTCAGGTCGTCCTGATATTTCCTTTGCAGTTTCCTTGACTGCCGGTCAGTCAGTTCTTTGGCATGCCGTGCCAGCAGGGAGGCGATGATGCCTGCCGGTCCGTTGGAGCAGGCGTTCTTGGTCTTGTGTATCTTCGGGTCAGTAGACCATGAGATGCCTCCGTGCCATGGCGCTTCGTCGGCGGGACCCCAGGTGGTGATGATATACCTGTCGTAGAGACGTCGGGCTTGCAGGAGGTATTTCTTTTCTCCTGATGTCTCGTACATGTGGATGAGAGTCAGCGCTATCCATTCCATGTCGTCGACCGACTGGTTTCGCCACGGGTCGTCAGTCCACTTCTCGTAGTTGTATCTGACGATGCCGTCGAACCATTTCTCATAGAAGTTCTTATAGTATTGCTTGCCGGAGAGCCTGTAGGCATCGACGATGACGTCCATGGCATGAGCCTGCCACCACCATTCGTTCTTTTTGTTGGCTTCGTCGCCGGCGGCATTGAAATAGTAGCAGCTGTCGCACCCTTGGAAACTGGCAGCCCAATAATGATTGATGAGGGCCTCGGTGGCAGTCAGGAATGTCTGTCGGATATGGTCGTACGAAAAAACTCCTTTGCCCATCTCTGTCTGTGCACAGAGATGACCAAAGGAGCATGTCATGAGGATGATGGATGTCAGTACTCTCATCGTGTTTTTTATGAGAAGTAGTTTCTGAACTTTTCGAAGATAGAGCGTTTGGTAGAGGCGTCACCTTGGAAATTGTCGCTGTTGCGGAAGCGTTCGAGGACTTCTTTCTCGTCGCGTGATAGTTCTTTTGGAACATACACGCTGACATTGACGACGAGGTCGCCCCATCCCTGTCCGTAGCCCTGGACGGCTGGCAGACCTTTTCCCCTGAGCCGGAGAGTCTTGCCGGGTTGGGTGCCAGGCTCTATCTTTACACGTACACGTCCGCCGTCGATGGTCGGTATTTCTACCTGTCCGCCGAGTGCTGCCGTCGGGAAGTCGAGCAGCAGATTGTAGATGACGTCCTGATGGTCGCGGATGAAGGTGTTGTTGGGTTCTTCTTCTATGAATACCTGTATGTTGCCATTGACGCCGTTATGGGCGCCGGCATTTCCTTTGCCGGGGACATTGACGACCATTCCGTCGGCAACACCTGCCGGGATGTTTATCTCGACGACTTCCTCGCCCTTGACGACTCCCGTTCCGTTGCAGTGGTGGCATTTGTTTTTGATGACCTTTCCTTCTCCGTGGCAGGTGGGGCACTCTTGCTGTGTCTGCATCATTCCGAGCATCGTACGCACGGTCTTGACGACGACGCCTCGTCCCTGGCAGGTGGGGCAGGTTTCTGAGGAACTGTTGCCTTCAGCGCCTGTTCCGTGGCAGTGCGGGCACTGCACATCTTTCTTTACTTTAAACTTCTTCGTCACGCCGGTGGCTACCTCCTGCAGGGTGAGGCGTACTTTCAACCGCAGGTCGCTGCCTCGGTATTGCCTTTGTGCGTTGCCGCCTCCGAAGCCCGAAGAGAATCCAGAGAATCCTCCTCCGCCTCCGAAGAAGTCGCTGAAGACGCTGCCGAACTGCGAGAAGATGTCGTCCATGGAGAATCCTCCGCTTGAGAAACCTCCGAAACCGCCTGGTGCATCGAATCCGAACTGGTCGTATTGCTGCCGTTTCTGTGGGTCGTGCAGGACATCATAGGCTTCGGCAGCCTCTTTGAATTTCTCCTCGGCCTCTTTGTTGCCGGGGTTACGGTCGGGGTGGTATTTGATGGCTATCTTCCGATAGGCTTTCTTGATTTCATCCTCAGTGGCTTTCTTGTCAACGCCAAGAACTTCATAGTAATCACGTTTCTGTGCCATAGTTGTTCAATTATTTATTGTCCTACTGCCACTTTGGCATGTCTGATGACTTTGTCGTTGAGCATGTAGCCGGTCTGCACACAGTCGATGACTTTTCCTTTCTTGTCGTCGCCCATCCCGGGTACCATGGCGATGGCTTCGTGGAAGTCGACGTCAAAGTCTTGTCCGTCGGTGTCGATTTTCTTCACGCCGAGGCTTTCAAGCGTTTTGATGAACTTTTTGAAGATGAGGTCCATCCCTTCTTTGACGGCTTGAGCGTCGTCGGTGTGGGTGTCGGCCAGTGCCCGTTCAAAGTCGTCGAGCACGGGAAGGATGGCTGTAATGGTCTTTTCGCCCCCGTTGAGGATGAGTTCCGTCTTTTCTTTGAGGGTGCGTTTCTTGTAGTTGTCGAATTCAGCGATGGTGCGGAGCAGCTGGTCGCGCAGTTTGGCGTTCTCTTCTTCGAGGGAGGGCTCTGCGGGTGCTTCCGGCTCTTTGGCCTCTTCAGCATTCTCAGCATTCTCAGCATTCACTTCATCCTCAGCATCCTTCGGCTCGTCTGGTGTAGGCGTATCTTCCGTTTCCTGCGTTTCCCGGTTATCTGTTGTTTCCTCTTCGTTGAGGATTTCTTTTTCCTTTTTAATGTCTTTTTCTTCCATAGTAGTTTTATAATATGAGTAGTGTGCAGGTGGGAAGGCCTGCTACTGTGGATATAGCAAAAACCGTGCCAAAGGCATTATGCCTTGCCGTACATTCTTGCTTTCTGTTCTTTGATGGTTTCGTCGTAGATATAGTCGTCGTAGTCCATGAGTTTGTCGATGGTTCCGGTTGGCGTGAGTTCGATGATGCGGTCGGCTACGGTCTGGATGAATTCGTGGTCGTGTGAGGCGAAGAGGATATTGCCCTTGAACTGTACGAGGTTGTTGTTGAATGCCTGTATGCTTTCCAGGTCGAGGTGGTTGGTCGGTGTGTCGAGGATGAGGCAGTTGGCATTTTTCAGTTGCATACGTGCAATCATGCATCGCATCTTCTCTCCTCCAGAGAGCACATTTACTTTCTTGAGAACCTCCTCGCCGGAGAAGAGCATGCGTCCGAGGTAGCTTTTCATGACGACCTCGTTGCCCGTTCCGTATTGTGAGAGCCAGTCGACGAGGTTCATCTCTGACTGGAAGAAGGCGGTGTTGTCGAGTGGCAGATAGGCCGTGGTGATGGTGATACCCCATTTATAGGTTCCTGCGTCGGCCTGCCGGTTGCCGTTGATAATCTCGAAGAGTGCCGTCATGGCTTTGGGGTTATGGGAGAGGAACACGGTCTTCTGTCCTTTTTCGATGTTGAACGAGACGTTGTCGAAGAGCACTGTTCCGTCTGTGTCAATAGCTTTAAGTCCTTCGACCTCAAGGATCTGGTTTCCTGGTTCGCGGTCCATCTGGAAGATGATGCCCGGATACTTACGTGTGGAAGGTGTGATTTCCTCCACGTTCAGTTTTTCGAGCATCTTCTTTCGCGATGTCGTCTGCTTGGACTTGGCCACGTTGGCAGAGAAGCGCCGGATGAATTCCTCGAGCTGCTTGCGTTTCTCTTCGGCTTTCATGCGCTGGTTTTGTGCCTGTCGCAGAGCCAGCTGTGACGACTGGTACCAGAAAGAGTAGTTACCGGCAAAGACGGTGACCTTTCCGAAGTCGATGTCGACGGTCTGTGTGGACACGGCATCGAGGAAGTGACGGTCGTGCGAGACGACGAGCACGCACTGTTCGAGATTTGAGAGGTATTCCTCGAGCCATTGTACGGTGTCCAGGTCGAGGTCGTTGGTGGGCTCGTCGAGCAGCAGGTTGTCGGGGTGTCCGAAGAGCGCCTTTGCCAACATCACGCGCACCTTTTCGTTGTTCGAGATGTCGGCCATCTGCATGTAGTGGCGGTCTTCTTTTACTCCGAGGTTCTGCAACAGCTGGGCAGCTTCGCTCTCGGCCTCCCATCCGTTCATCTCGGCAAAGGCCATCTCCAACTCGGCGGCATGGTTGCCGTCCTCTTCGGACATCTCGGGCTTGGCGTAGAGGGCCTCGCGCTCTTTCATGTTCTGCCATAGTGGCTGGTGTCCCATGAGCACGGTGTCCATCACGGTGTAGGCATCGAATTTGAAGTGGTCCTGGTCGAGCACAGACAGGCGTTCGCCCGGTCCCAGAGTGACGGTGCCTTTGTTGGGCTCCAGCTCTCCGCTGATAGCCTTGAGCAGTGTAGACTTTCCTGCTCCGTTGGCTCCGATGACCCCATAGATATTCCCACTTGTGAATTTGATGTTCACGTCTTTGTATAAAACGCGTTTGCCGAATTGGATGGCCAGATTGTCAACAGTAATCATGTCGTCTTTTTTACCTTATTATATTATTTGCGGGTGCAAAGTTACGAAAAATCTGATTAAGAGAGAAGAAAACGAGCGTGTTTGTTCTCATGGTCGTGAAGATTTTGATTTAAAAAGGGCGGGCTGAACATAAAATAAGTTTTTTATCCCCCGCATGATGGCCGTCTCCTCTTATCAAAGGAGCCTAAATATGTTGAGATGGAGTAACTTGTCTACTATTACGAATAAAAAGAAGAGTGAAGAGGAAAGGATGAGGTTTTCTGGTGGAGCATGGGCTACTCGTCCGATGATGTGTGCTCCGCAGGTGCCTGTTCTTCAGCAGATGACTTCATCGACGATGAGGTCGTGGGGTTCGGCGGGTATGGCTTCGAGTAGTTGGAACGGGAAGCAAAGGCCGATGAGGTAAGGTCGTGGAAGGTTGTCGGTGGTGAATATGTTTTCGTTGAAGTAGCGGTCGTAGTAGCCTTTGCCTCGTCCCAGGCGATGGCCTTGGCTGTCGAAGGCTACGCCGGGGATGACTGCCGTCTGGAAGAGTCTTGGCTTTGTTCCCGGATTGTCCTCTTCGCGGTTGTCTTCCGGTTCGTAGATGCCGAAAGCACCCTGTTGCAGGTGTGCGGAGTAGGGTAGCAGTGTCATTCTCTCGCCGATGACTTTTGGCAGCAGGATTTGCTTGCCGTCGTTGACGAGTCGGGTGATGGCGTCGTGGGTATATACTTCGTCGGGCAGGGAGTGGTAGAACAGGATGGTTGACGCTTGTCGGATGGCGGGATGGGCAAGCAGCCGGCTGATGATAGGTTCCGACTGCTTGCGCAGTTCCTCTTGTGTGTAGCGTTGCTTTTGTTGCTTGATAGTTCTTCGCAACTCCTGTTTGCTATTCATTGTCCGATGGTTTCTTGGGGAAAGCCTCTCCTTTGCCGATAACGTCCAGTGCCTTTCGTATGACGGGGTCGTCGCCATTGACGTATTGTGTCCATGCTTCTTCGTTGAGCATGTTGTAGATGATTCTGCTGACGACATATCGCTCGAGCAGTTTCCTTGAGCGTTGTATCATGATGTTGCGCCGCTTGAGTCCGTGGCTGTCGGCATAGTTGACGAATTTCTCGACGATGTTTTGCTTGAGCAGGTAGTCTTCGAGTTCCCGGTAGTCGGTTATCGTCTGTAGCTTGGGCCGGTTGTCATCGGTGTAGGTGTAGGCGAACTGCAGGATGAGTCCGCTCATGGCAGCCTGCTGGTAGTAGGATGTGTAGTCGGTGGTGTCTTCGGCGACGAAGATGTCGGGGGTGATGCCTCCTCCTCCGTAGACTGTCCTTCCGCTGCGTGTGAAGAATTCGGGTCCGTCGTGCTTGATGCTGTCCTGGTTGAAGAATTCTCCATGTTCGTAGCGGTTCATCAAGTCGAGCTCATAGTCGCTGTCTGTTCCTGCTGTGTAGGGCTTTTGTATGCACCGTCCGGAGGGGGTGTAGTATCGTGCGACGGTGAGTCGGATGATGCTGTGGTCGGAGAACTCTATTTGTTGCTGCACGAGTCCTTTTCCGAAGGAGCGTCGTCCGATGATGGTTCCTCTGTCGTTGTCTTGGATGGCGCCGGCAAAGATTTCCGTTGCCGATGCGGACTGCTCGTCGATGAGTACGATGAGTGGTATGTCGGCATAGTGTCCGTGTCCGTCGCTTCTGAACTCCTGTCTTGGTGAGCGTCGTCCTTCGGTGTAGACGATGAGCTGGTTGCGGGGCAGGAACTCGTTGATGATTTGCACGGCGCGGTGGAGTAGTCCTCCTGTGTTGCCTCGCATGTCGATGATCAGTTCTTTCATTTCGTGCAGGGTCAGGTCGGCAAGTGCGTTGATGAGTTCCAGGTATGTTGTTTCTCCGAAGTTCTTGATGCGTATATATCCGGTGTTGTCGTTAATCATGTATGCGGCCGTGATGCTCTTTAGCGGTATCTCGCCGCGCGTGATGGTGTAGTCGGTGGTGCCTTCGTGGCCGAAGCGTACCACGCTGACGGTGACTTTTGAGCCTTCCGGTCCCTTCAGGCGGCGCATGGCGGTGGCATTGTCGATGGTGTCGCCGGTGAAGGCATTGCCGTCGACGGTGACAATCTTGTCGCCGGCCAGCAGTCCTGCCCGTTCTGCCGGTCCTCCTGCAATGACGTTCTGCACGTGTATGGTGTCCTGACGGATGGTGAACTCAATACCTATTCCAGAGAACGACCCTTTCAGGTCGTCGTTGGTGACTTCCATCTCTTCGGCGCTGATATAGACGGAGTGTGGGTCGAGTCCTGTGAGTATCTGCGGGATGACGGCGTCGACGAGTGAGTCGATGTTGATGGGGTCGACGTATTGGTCGTCGATGAGGTGGAGGAGGTTTCCCAGCCGGTTGCTTCCTGAGTTGATGATGTTCAGCCGATTTCCTGAGAAATGGCTGGTATAGAATGTTCCGATGATGATGCCGACGACGGTGCATGCAGCCATGATCAGCGGTGTGAAACGGTTTTTGTTGTTTGTTTCTGCCATGAGGGATGTGATGATTATTCGTTTTCCAGGAGTACGACTTCGATGCCAGCGCGCTGCAGCAGTTCGATACCGTCGGTCAGTCGGTATTTCTCGCCGTAAACCACCCGCTGTATGCCGCTTTGAATGATGAGTTTCGCACATTCTATGCAGGGGGATGCGGTGACGTAGAGTGTCGAGCCGTCGCTGTTGTTCGACGAGCGTGCCAGTTTGGTGATGGCATTGGCTTCGGCGTGCAGCACGTAGGTCTTGGTGACGCCGTTGTCGTCTTCGCAGATGTTTTCGAAGCCGCTCGGCGTGCCGTTATAGCCGTCGCTGATGATCATCTTGTCTTTCACCACCAGTGCTCCTACCTGTCGGCGCTGGCAATAGGAATTCTCGGCCCATATCCGTGCCATTCTGAGGTAGCGTTGGTCGAGTTTGTGTTGTTTGTCGTTCATCGTACTATGGTGATATTATTGTATGGTGTTATGTCGTGACTGTCTTCTTGATGCCATTGCGTTCGAGCAGGGCGTCGATAGTAGGCTCTGCTCCCTTGAAGCGCTTGTACAGAGTCATCGGGTGCTCCGTGCCTCCTCGTGAGAGCACGCAGTCGCGGAAGCGCTGTGCCGTGGCAGGGTTGAAGATGCCTTCGCGCTTGAATACTGCGAAGGCGTCGGCGTCGAGCACTTCGGCCCATTTGTAGCTGTAGTATCCGGCGGCATAGCCTCCTGCCATGATGTGTGAGAACTGCACGGTCATGCATGTGTCGTTGAGTTGTCGTCCGATGATGGCGGGTTTCCATGCTTCCTTCTCGAAGGTCATGATGTCGGCCTCGAAGGGTTCGCGCTGTGTATAGTAGGCCATGTCGAGGAGTCCGAAGGACACCTGTCTGAGGCAAGCCATGGCCACCATGAAGTTGCGGCTGTTGATGATGCGGTCGATGAGCTCGTCGGGCAGCGGCTCGCCGGTCTGGTAGTGGTAGGCGAAGGTGCGCAGGAAGTCGCGCTCAACGGCGTAGTTCTCCATGAACTGCGAGGGGAGTTCCACGAAGTCCCACCATACGTTGGTGCCAGAGAGGCTCTCGAAGCGTGTGTTGGCAAACATTCCGTGGAGCGAATGCCCGAACTCATGGAGGAACGTCTCTACCTCGCCCAGGGTGAGCAGTGCCGGCTTGTCGTCGGTGGGCTTCGTGAGGTTCATGACGACACTCACGTGGGGGCGTACGTTGTTGCCTTTGCGGTCGATCCATTGTCCCTGGAACTCCGTCATCCATGCGCCTCCCTGCTTGCCTTTCCGTGGATGGAAGTCAGCATAGAACACTGCCAGGTAGCTGCCGTCGCGGTCGGTCACCTCGTAGGCTTTCACGTCGGGGTGGTAGACGGGAATGTCGGCATTCTCCTTGAAGGTGATGCCGTAGAGGCGGTTGGCCAGTCCGAAGACTCCCTCGATGACCTTGTCCAGCTGGAAGTAGGGGCGCAGCATCTCGGCATCGAGATTGTATTTCTCCATCTTCAGCTTGTGGGAATAGAATGCCGAATCCCATGGTTGCATCTTCTCGTCGCCCAAGTCAGCCTTGGCAACGGCTTTCAGCTCGTCGCGCTCGTTGATGGCGGTGGGCTTGTAGGCGTCGATCAGGTCGTTGAGCAGCTTGTATACATTCTCCGTCGATGAAGCCATGCGATGCACCAGCACGTAGTCGGCATAGGTGTCATATCCCAGCAGTTGTGCCATCTCCCTGCGCAGGTTGATGAGTCGCTGGCAGATACGGAGGTTGTTCTCGCTGTTGTCGTGAATGCATACGGTGTTGCGGGCCATATAGAGCTGCCGACGGAGCTCGCGCCGTGTGCTGTAGGTCATGAAGGGGGTGTAGCTCGGTGCGTCAAGGGTGAACAGCCATCCCTCCTTGTCGTGCTCGCGGGCGGCCTGTGCAGCAGCCTCTATGGCCGAGTCAGGCAGGCCGTCCAGGTCTGCCTCGTCGGTCAGGTGCAGGGTGAAGGCTTTCATCTCCTTGAGCAGGTTCTGCGAGAATTGCAGTGTCAGCAGGCCAGCTTCCTCGGTCAGTTGCCGCAGCTGCTCCTTGCCTTCGTCGCTGAGCAGCGCACCGCTTCTGACGAAGCCGTCGTAGCTGTTCTGCAGCAGCATGTCCTCCTCGGGAGTGAGTTCGCGGTGGTTCTCGTACACCTGTTTGATGCGTGCAAAGAGTTTCGGATTGAGCCTGACGTCGTTGGCATGCTGCGTGAGGATGGGCGACATCTTCTGCGCCAGTTCCTCCAGCTCGTCGCAGGTCTCGGCGCTCAACATGCATGAGAACACGTTCGACACGCGGTCGAGCAAGTCGTAGTAGTGTTCTCCTTTCTCCTCGTCGCGGAAGATCATGGTATTGTCGAAGGTGGGTTCCTCGGGGTTGTTGACAATCTTGTCAATCTCCTCGTTGTCACGCCGTATGCCTTCGATGAAGGCCTCTTCGTAGTCGGGAATGGTTATCTTGTCGAAGGGAACTGTTCCGTGCGGAGTGTCCCATTCGGTGAAAAACGGGTTGACGTGAGTGCTGTTATTTGTTTCGGAAATACTGTCCATGTGCGTACATCTTCTATATTTAATGCAAAATTAGTAAAAAGACAGGCATGAGCTGACAGATTATTTAAAAATTTAACGATTATTATTGAAAATATGTGGCCGCAAACAAGGATTATTCAAAAATAATGCGTAATTTTGCATCGCATTTTGCACAAGGATAATGGATAAGTTAATCATCACTTCATACGAAGACTTCGAGTCTCATCTGGGACAAGAAATAGGCACTTCCGACTGGGTGGAAGTAACCCAGGAGCGTATCAATCTCTTTGCTGATGCTACCGATGACCATCAGTGGATACATGTTGACACGGAGCGGGCTGCCAAGGAGAGCCCCTACAAGAGCACCATTGCTCATGGCTATCTGACGCTCTCGCTGCTGCCATCGATGTGGAACCAGATCATTGAAGTCAAGAATATCAAGATGCTCGTGAACTACGGCATGAATGACATGCGTTTCGGACAGCCTGTCATCACCGGCAACCGCGTGCGTACTAAAGCCATCCTCAGCGGCATACAGAACCTCCGCGGCATCTGCAAGACCGAGATCCACTTCATCATCGAGATTGAAGGCCAGCGCAAACCGGCACTCGAGGGCTTTGCGACTTTCCTCTACTATTTCAACCAATGACAAGCAAACGGCAGGGCGGAACTATGTTTCCGCCCTGTTGCGTTTAAAGATACTTCTTTTATTCACCCAACAAACAGCAGAAATAACCACATGGGCGGCTTTTTCGGAACCATCAAGACAAAAGATTGCGTAGAGGACCTCTTCTACGGAACAGACTATAACTCTCATCTGGGAACCCGACGTGCGGGACTCGTGACCTTCGACCCGGAAGAAGGCTTCAACAGGTCCATACACTCGTTGGAACGCAACTACTTCCGCTCGCGCTTCGAAGACGAACTCAGCAAGTTCAAAGGTTGTCAGGGCTTGGGCATCATCAGCGACACCGACCCGCAGCCCATCATCGTCAACTCGCACCTCGGACGGTATGCCGTCGTCACGGTGGCCAAGATTAACAACCTGGAAGAGGTTGCCCGTGAGCTTCTTGATGCTCATATGCACTTCTCCGAGCAGTCCGCCAACACAATCAATCAGACCGAACTCGTGGCCTTGCTCATCAACATGGGTGAGACATTTGTCGAAGGCATCAACCTGGTATACAAGAAGATAAAAGGCTCCTGCTCCATGCTCGTCCTCACGGAAGACGGCATCATCTGTGCACGCGACTTCTTAGGGCGCACCCCGATGATTATCGGACAGAAAGACGAAGGCTTTGCCGTGTCAAGTGAGTCTACGGCCTTCCCGAACCTCGACTACAAGATCCTGCGCGACGTAGGCCCGGGAGAAATCGTCAGGCTCCGCGCCACAGGCATAGAAGTGATGCAGCCACCCTCGACATGCAAGCAGATCTGTGCCTTCCTGTGGGTGTACTATGGCTTCCCGACCAGCGACTACGAGGGAATCAATACCGAGGATGTGCGCGAGAGAAACGGACGAATGATGGGTGAGGAGGACGATGTCGAAGCCGACTTCGTCTGTGGCATACCCGATTCGGGTGTGGGCATGGCACTGGGCTTTGCCGAAGGGCGGAAAATACCTTATAAGCGAGGCGTGTTGAAGTACACCCCCACGTGGCCGCGCTCGTTCACCCCTGGCAGTCAGGTGCGTCGTGACCTGGTAGCCAAGATGAAACTCATTCCCAATCATGCCATTCTGAACAACCAGCGTGTCGTCATCTGTGACGACAGCATCGTCAGGGGAACCCAGCTGCGTGACAACATCAAGACCTTCTTTGACTATGGGGCACGCGAGGTCCATGCGCGTATCTCCTGCCCGCCATTGGTCTATGGCTGTCCCTATATCGGCTTTACCAATTCCAAGAGCGATATGGAACTCATCACCCGCCGGATTATCAGAGACTTCGAAGGAACTGACGACTGCGACCTGAAAAAATATATCCGCACCGACTCGCCGGAATATAAGATGATGGTCAACGAGATTGCCCGCCGGCTGGGCATCACCACGCTGCGTTTCGCAAAACTCGAAACGCTCATCAAGTCCATCGGACTCCCCAAATGCCAAATCTGCACCCATTGCTTCGACGGCGAAGACATCACACCCGCCGATTGCATGGACAGATAAGGACAAGGCGGACAAGGAAAAATCAACCAAGTCTACGTCGAGGCGTTTACGCCACATTGTATTCTCTAAGAGATTACATTGTATTCTCTTAGGGATTACATTGTATTCTCTTAGGGATTACACCGTATTCTCTTAGGGATCACACTGTATTCTCTTAGGGAATACAGCGTTTTCCGTGTAGTTTGAAATTGGGAACGCCCGTGAAGGAGGAACCGGCTCCGGGCAGTCCGGCTCAGATGCGGTCTACCTGTTTGACGCCTCTTACGTTTTGTATCTTGCGGATGAGTGACTGCAGGCGGGTGTTGTCGTCGAGCATCACTACTATCGTTCCACGGAACAGTCCGTCGGACGAATCGATGTTGATGCTCCGCATGATGAGGTGTTCCTCTTTCGAGATGATGTTGGTGATGTTGTTGACGATGCCGATGTCGTCGTTTCCGATGACACGCAGGGTGATGGAATACTGTGAGGCTCCCTTGCCGCTCCATCTGGCGCGTACCACCCGGTAGCCGAAGCGTCGCTGCAGTTCAGGGGCGTTGGGGCAGTCGGTGCGATGGATTTTTATGCCTCCGCTGATGGTTACAAAGCCGAAGATGTCGTCGCCGTAGATTGGTCGGCAGCACTTGGCAAGCGAATAGTCCAGTCCTTTCAGGTTGCGGTCGATGACCAGCACGTCGTCGTGGCCCGTGGCGGCGGGAAGCTGGGCGTTCATCGACTCCATGCTGAAGGCCTCGGCCGACTGTGCAGGCTGCGGGGCGTTCTTCTTCTGGTCGAAGTCGCGCTGCTCGATGTACCGCTCGATGATTTCGTTGGCATCCAGCTTGGCATCTGCCACCTGCCGGTAGAAGTCGCTCATCTCTTTGAACCCCATGCGCTTGACGACTTGGAATAGGGTGCTTTCGTCGAATTCCACCTTTTTGTTCTTGAAGCGTCGCTCCAGCATCTCCTTGGCCATCTGCAGGTCGCTGGTCTGAGTCTCTTTCAAGGCCAGGCGTATCTTCGACTTGGCGCGGCTCGTCTTGACGAAGCTCAGCCAGTCTTGCTTGGGCCGCTGGTTGTTCTGGGTGATGATCTCCACCTGGTCGCCAGAGTGCAGCTCCTCGCGGATAGACACGTTCTTTCCGTTGATGCGTGCCCCGGTACAGTGGTTTCCGATGTTGGTGTGGATGTTGTAGGCGAAGTCGAGCACGGTGGCTCCTTTCCGCAGTTTGAACAGGTCGCCATGGGGGGTGAAGACATATACTTCGTCTTCGCACAGTTCCATACGGAACTGATCCATCACCTGCAGGTTGTCGCCTTCGCCGGCTTCCAGTGCGGTACGGATGTTGCTGAGCCACTCCTCGAGTCCTCCTTCGGCACCGTGGATGCCTTTGTATCGCCAGTGTGCAGCCAGTCCGCGCTCAGCGATGTCGTCCATGCGTTCGGTCCTGATCTGTACCTCCACCCACTTCTGTTCGGGTCCGAGGACGGTGATATGCAGGCTCTCGTAGCCGTTCGACTTCGGAACGCTCAGCCAGTCGCGCAGCCGCTTGGGGTTGGGCTGGTACATGTCGGTGATGATGGAGTAGGCCTGCCAGCACAGCGCGTGCTCGGTGGCTCCCGAGGTGGGGTTGTCGATGATGATACGGATGGCGAAGAGGTCGTAGATGCCTTCGAAGCCGCATTTCTGCTTCTTCATCTTCTGCCAGATGGAGTGGATGGACTTCGTGCGACCCTTCATGTGGAAGTGCAGCCCAGCCTCTTTGAGCCGTTGCTCGATAGGCCCGATGAACCGCTCGATATAGGCGTCGCGCGACTGCTTGGTGGCATTCAGCTTGTCCTTGATCATGTAGTAGGCATCGTGCTCCAGATATTTCAGTGAGAGGTCTTCCAGCTCGCTCTTCAGCTTGTACAGTCCCAGCTTGTGGGCCAGCGGCGCATATAGGTAGTTGGCCTCGAGGCTCACCTGATGGCGTGCCCCTTCTTCTTTCGTGTCGCGTATCTGCCGCATCAGGTTCACGCGGTCGGCAATCATGATGAGGATGACGCGCATGTCTTCGGCAAACGAGAGGATGAGGTTACGGAAATTCTCACTCTCGATGACGGGGTTCTTCTTGTATAGCTCCTGAATCCTGACCAGTCCGCGGAGGATGGGGGCAACGCCGGCAAGTTCTTTCTCCTCGGGAAGCGTTCCCACGGCATAGAGCAGGACGGCCATCACACCGTCGCGGCGCAGCCCTGTCTCCTCGGCAGAGATGACGGCTGTCTGGAGGGCGCAGAGTAGGGGGTTCAGCCCGAAGACGTCGCGCACCACGGTGTCCCCGTCGATTGCTTCCTGCCAATAGTGGTCCACCAGTGCCATGTCGGCATCGGTGAGGTCGGCTCCTAACAACTCACGCAGCCTGCTGCGTAGCTCGTCTGCCTGTTGCTGCTCTGTATCAGTGAAAAGTCGTTTGTTATCCATTCGAAAAGTCGCTAATTCATAAAAACCATGCAAAAATACAAAAAAGTTGATAGAGAAGTGCAGTTTGTTGTCGTATTTTTTGTATTTTTGCAGATATTTATAAATAATGTATACCTTTGACCCGTTAAAAAAAAGAAATATGGATATCTTCTCATCTAAAGACCAGCAACAGATTGCTGCCCGTGGTATGACCGTCGGGCAAGTGGAAAAACAACTCCGACAGATTGCTCACGGCTTCCCATTCCTGCGGTTGGAAGCTCCTGCCTCCGTGACCAACAGCATCAAAGTGCCGTCGGAACGCGAGCGCAGCCGCTATCTCAAGGCTTTCGACGACTATACGGCAGGGAACCACCGCGTGGTGAAGTTCGTGCCTGCGTCGGGTGCTGCGTCGCGCATGTTCAAAAACCTCTTTGCCTTCCTCAACGCCGACTACGACGTGCCGACGACACCTTTCGAAAAGGAGTTCTTCGACAATATCAAGAAGTTCGCCTTCCATAAAGCCCTCTGCCAGCAGTGCAAGAAAAACGAGGGTATGGGCCTTTGCAAGCTCATCGAGGCCGGACGGTATAAGGATGTGGTGAAGAACCTCCTGACGGCCGACGGACTGAACTACGGACAGCTGCCCAAAGGCTTGCTGCTGTTCCATGAGACTGCCGACGGAGCCGTCACACCTGCCGAGGAGCATCTGCGCGAGGCTGCCTGCTATGCTGCCGCCGGCGGACAGGCACACGTCCATTTCACCGTCAGCCACGCCCATCTCGACCTGTTCCGTCAACATATTGCCGAGGTGAAGGCGAAGTATGAGTCACGCTATGGTGTCACCCTCGACGTGACCTTCTCCGAACAGAAACCCAGCACCGACACCATCGCTGCCGAGATGCCGGCGCAGGGAGAGAAACCCGAAGTGGCAACACCCTTCCGCAATGCCGACGGCACCCTGCTGTTCCGTCCGGGCGGCCATGGCGCACTCATCGAGAACCTCAACGACATCGATGCCGACATGGTCTTCATCAAGAATATCGATAACGTCGTGGCCGAACGGTTCCTCGCACCGACCGTCGAATACAAGCGGCTGCTGGCCGGCGTGCTGGCTGATGTGCAGAAGCAGACGTTCGGCTACCTCGAGCAACTCGACCGTGGCGACTGCCAACTCGACGACCTCATGGAGATTGCGGCCTTCGTGGAACTGCAGCTTGGCGTCAGCAATCCCCACGTGTTCCTCCTCGACCCCGTGGAACTCACCGACTATCTGCGCAGCAAGCTCAACCGTCCCATCCGCGTCTGCGGTGTCGTGCGTAATGTCGGAGAACCCGGCGGCGGACCCTTCCTGGCCTATAACCACGACGGCACCGTGTCACCGCAAATCCTGGAGTCCAGCCAGATCGACATGTCGAACAGCAACTACAAGAAGATGTTCACCGAAGGCACTCATTTCAATCCCGTCGACCTGGTGTGCGCACTGAAAAACTATAAGGGACAGCCTTTCGACCTGAAGAAATATGTCGACCCGCGCACCGGCTTCATCTCGCAGAAGAGCAAGGACGGACGCGACCTCCTCGCCCTCGAGCTTCCCGGACTGTGGAACGGTGCCATGAGCGACTGGTCTACAGTATTCGTTGAGGTGCCCCTCGAAACCTTCAACCCCGTCAAGACCGTCAACGATCTCCTCCGTACTCCTCATCAGGGACAGGAGGCATAACCCTTTACCCACTACACGAGACACGAAGACTATGAAGAGAATCCTCCTTTCACTGGCCATGCTGATGGCTGTAGCAGCAGCCATGGCCGACAGCTATCGCACCGACCGCGATATCCGTTACACCGTGAAGACCGACAGCTATGCCCAAGAGCGGCTATGCCTCGACGTGCATCATCCCACCGATCAGACAGACTGTCCTGTGGTCGTATGGTTCCATGGCGGAGGTCTGGAAGCCGGACAGAAAGAGATACCCCGTGAGTTGCAAGAGCAAGGCTATGTCGTCGTCGGCGTGAACTACCGCCTGTTGCCGAAAGTAACCGTCGATGTACTGCTCGACGATGCCGCAGAAGCTGTGGCCTGGGTATTCCGGAACATCGAAAGCTATGGAGGCAGCACGAAGAAAGTCTTTGTCAGCGGACATTCCGCAGGCGGATATATCTCGATGATGCTGTGCCTGAACAAAGCCTATCTGGCCGCTTATCAGGTTGATGCCAATCAGGTGGCAGCCTACATCCCGTTCAGCGGGCAGGCCATCACCCATTATAATGTGCGCAAGATGCAAGGCATCGATGCCCTGCGGCCAACCATCGATGAGTTCTCGCCACTCTACTGGGTGCGCAACGACTGTCCGCCATTCGTCCTCATCTGTGGCGACCGTGAGCATGAACTCTACGGACGCTACGAGGAGAATGCCTACCTCTACCGCATGATGAAACTCGTGGGACATCAGGAGACCTACCTCTACGAACTCGACGGCTTTGGCCATGGTCCCATGGCAGCCCCTGCCTTCCACATCCTGAAGAACCATATCCGCAAGATGCTGGGCCAGCCGCAAGTCTTTTGATGTCCTGTGGGGCTGTCGGCTGTATTGCCAGACAAAACAACGGGGTGACAGAAAAAACTGTCACCCCGTTGTCATTATAGCAATGCCTTATGTGTTCTCTCTTAGCTTCTATGCCTCACCGCGGTGCCACGTCGGCTTGAAGTTAATCGGTCGCTTTGTGGGCATTGACTCCGTCGATACCCGCAAGACTCCCGTAAACGGCTGGCACTCCCCGCAGGGGCATCATCGTGCCGCCGTTAATCGGTCGCTTTGCGGGCATTTCTCATTTCTCATTTCTCATTCCTCATTTCTCATTGACTCCGTCGATACCCGCAAGACTCACGTTAACTTCTATAACCCCCTTCGGTTCCCCCGTTTCCCGGGGGACAGAAACCCCGCAGGGGCATCATCGTGCCGCCGTTAATCGGTCGCTTTGCGGGCATTGACTCCGTCGATACCCGCAAGACTCCCGTAAACGGCTGGCACTCCCCGCAGGGGCATCATCGTGCCGCCGTTAATCGGTCGCTTTGCGGGCATTTCTCATTTCTCATTTCTCATTTCTCATTTCTCATTCCTCCTACCCGAGGTACTTCATGAGGATGCGGGCATAGCCGGAGTCGCGCAGCTTGGCAATACTCTTCTCGCGAATCTGGCGCACACGCTCACGGGTAAGTCCCAGCTGGTCGCCGATTTCTTCCAGGCCACGCTCAGGCTGCTCAATGCCGTAACAGGCCTTGAGGATGATGATTTCGCGCTCCTTGAGCACCTTGTTCAGTACGGTATCCAGTTCCATGGCCATCGACTCGTGGTCCACCTGGCGGTCGGTACGGCTGTCTTCACTCGATGGCATCACGTCGAGCATGGTGTTGTCTTCACCATCCTGGAACGGTGCATCGATGCTCACATGGTGACCGTCGGCCATCATGCTCTGTGCAATCTTCTCTTCGTCGATGTTGGTTGCCTCAGCCAGTTCGGAAATCGATGGGCGCCGTTGGTTAGCCTGCTCGAAACTGTTGATCTCGCTGTTGATTTTGTTCAGCGAACCAACCTGGTTCAAAGGCAGCCTGACGATACGGCTCTGTTCGGCAATAGCCTGCAGGATGCTCTGGCGAATCCACCAGACGGCATACGAGATGAATTTAAAACCACGTGTCTCGTCGAATTTCTGTGCCGCCTTGATCAGTCCGATGTTTCCTTCGTCGATAAGGTCGGTGAGCGACAGACCCTGGTGCTGATATTGCTTGGCCACCGATACGACAAAGCGCAGGTTGGCAGTCACCAGCTTGTCCTTGGCGCGTTCTCCCTCGGGACCGCCCTTTCTGATCTTCTGTGCGAGTTCAATCTCCTCATCGATGGAAATCAGTGGGGCACGACCTATCTCAACGAGGTATTTGTCCAGCGCTTCGCTGGAGCGGTTAGTGATACTTTTCTGAATTTTAAGTTGTCTCATCCTTATTCTCCTCCTTGTTGCATTCTTCTATAAACAGCTGTTTTCTAAAGGATTAGTCTTTTCCTGATAAAAAATCCCTGCAAAATTACAAAAAAATATAATAATGTGTGCATTTTCTTTCATCTTTTTAGTGTTAAAAAAACTTATAATATGAATAACACTTCCTTTCCGACCCGAAAAAAGTTATAATTTTGCATGTTAATACTCACTATCGCACATGACATTCAAAGAACTGATAGCCCTTCGCCGCAGCCATCGCAAGTTCACGGCCGACGAGGTGGCTCCCGATGACCTCTCGCTCATCCTGCGGGCAGCGCTGATGAGTCCGACGTCGAAAAGTTGTCGAAGCTGGCAGTTTGTCGTCGTCGACGACCCTGTACGGCTGCGCCAGATTGCCGATGCCAAGAGCATGGGCGGACAGTTTCTCGCTGAAGCACCGTTGGCCGTTGTCGTCCTGGGCGACGGTAATACCGACGACTGCTGGATAGAAGACTGTTCGATAGCAGCTTTCGCCATGCAGCTGCAGGCCGCCGACCTTGGGCTGGCCACCTGTTGGGTGCAGATGCGGGGCCGTGGGACCACCGACGGCGAGAGTGCCGAAGCCATAGTGCGCGGCGTATTGGGCATCCCCGACAACCTGCGCGTACTGTGCGTCGTTGCCGTCGGCCATCCCGCAGAAGAGCGTAAGCCCCAGAACGAGGAGCGACTGAAGTGGGAGAATGTTCATATAGACCTTTTTAGCAGTAATGATTGACTACGATTTAAGTAAGATACGTGCCGTCGTGTTTGATGTCGACGGCGTGCTCTCGGCCTCCACCGTGTCGCTGGGTGCCGACGGCGACCCGCTCCGCACGGTGAACATCAAGGATGGGTATGCCATTCAGCTGGCAGTGAAGATGGGACTGCACATTGCAATCCTCACAGGCGCTGCCACGCCGTCAGTGGCTTTGCGCTACCAAAAGCTCGGCGTTACCGACGTCTTCCTCTCCTGCGCCGTGAAAGTTGAGACCTACGAGCGTTTTCTTGCTGCCTATGGCCTCACCGATGAGGAAGTGCTCTATGTCGGCGACGACATCCCCGACTACGAGGTGATGCAGCGTGTCGGCTGTCCCTGCTGCCCGAACGATGCCTGTCCGGAAATCAAGTCTGTCAGCCGCTATGTCGCCACGGCAAAGGGCGGCTATGGCGTAGGTCGCGAGATCCTCGAGCAGGTGCTCCGCGTGCAGGGCCATTGGATGTCGAGTGCGAAAGCCTTCGGATGGTAGGGCAGGGGGTACATCCTTTATTTCAGGAAGAACAATGAAGAAACTCATCTTAGCCAGCAAGTCCCCCCGTCGCCGAGAGCTGCTCAGTGCACTGGGATGGCCTTTCGAGGTGCGCGTCGTCGAAGGTATCGACGAGGGACACCCCGCCGGCTTCACGCCAGAAGACACCGTGAGCTATATCGCTCGTGAGAAAGCGGACGCCTATCAGCCGGCAGACGACGAGGTCATCATCACTGCTGACACCATCGTTGTCGTCGACGATGACATCCTCGGCAAGCCTGTCGACGCAGCCGATGCCTGCCGCATGCTCCACAGGCTCAGCGGACGCACCCATCAGGTGATGACCGCCGTATGCCTGAAGACAAACACCGCACAGCGCCAGTTCACCGTCGTTACCGATGTCACCTTCAAAGTGCTCACCGACGAGGAGATCAACTACTATGTAGAGAACTATCGCCCGTTCGACAAGGCTGGAGCCTATGGCATACAGGAATGGATAGGCTACATCGGTGTCACCGGCATCAACGGAAGCTATTTCAACGTTGTAGGACTGCCCGTACAGCGTATCTATACCGAACTCAACCAGCTACTACAAACATCATTCCCATCATGAGAAAAATACTGATTTCACTCACCCTCATCCTCCTCGGAGGCGTCACCATGCAGGCACAGCGGCAGCTCACCCTGCAGGATGTGGCACAAGGTGCTTTCTCCGCCCGCGGGCCTGTCGGCATGACACCCGTCAGCGGCACCGACGAGTATCTGCAACTCAGCGACAACGGCCGCCAGGTCATCCGCTACTCCTTCCGTACGGGAAAGCCCGTAGCCGTAGTCTTTGACATGGACAAGACCATCGGCGAGAAGATTGATGGCTTCGACGGCTTTGAACTCTCGCCCGACGGCACCCATATGCTCATCCGCACCAACAGCGAACGCATATACCGGCGCTCCCTGCGTTCCGACTATTATATCTATACCATCCAGTCGACACACCTCAGCCGACTCTCTGACGGCGGCAAGCAGCAGGTGCCCGTGTGGAGCCCCGACGGCCGGCAGATAGCCTTCGTGCGCGAGGGAAACATCTTCCTTGTCAAACTGCTTTACGACAATGCCGAAAGCCAGGTCACCAAAGACGGAAAGTTCAACCATGTCATCAACGGTGCTCCCGACTGGGTCTACGAGGAAGAGTTCTCCATGGACCGCGCACTCGCCTTCACTGCCGACGGACAGATGCTCTGCTGGCTGCGATGGGACGAGAGCAACGTGCCCACCTACGAACTGCAAATGTTCCAGGGAATGAAACCTGCCATCAACGACTATGCCGACTACCCCGGCCTCTATTCCTATAAATACCCCAAGGCCGGACATGTCAACTCCACCGTCACCGCATGGAGCTACGACATCAAAGCCCGCAAGACCCTGCAACTGCAAGTACCCATGCCCGACGACGGCTATATGCCGCGCCTTATGGCCTCACCCGAGGCCGACCGCGTCATCGTCTACACCATGAACCGACATCAGGACGAGCTCAACATCTATAGCGTCAACGCACGGTCTACCATCGCACAGCAGGTCATCAGTGAGAAGATTGACAAATACGTCAAGGAAAGCGAGATGACCGATATCAAGATAGGCAGGGAAACCATCCTCCTGCCCAGCGACCGCAACGGATACATGAACCTCTATCTGTACAACCTCAACGGACAGCTGCTGCGCACCGTCACAGACAACCGCTATGACGTCACCGCCATCTACGGCTACGACGAACGGACGGGCGACGTATACTATCAGGCCGCTGCCGACAGCCCGGCAGACCGCCAGCTCTTCGTGGCACATAAAAACGGAAAGACACAGCGCCTCTCCAACCAGGCAGGATGGAACTCAGCCACCTTCTCGGGTGACTACCGCTACTTCATCAAAAGCCATAGCACCCTCAACACGCCGACCGTCTACACCCTTTGCGAACAAAGCGGAAAGACACTGCAGACTCTCGTCGACAACAAACAGGTAAGCGAACGCCTGGCCAACTACCGACTGGCTCCGCGCGAGCTCTTCTCGTTCACCACCTCCGAGGGTGTGACCCTCAACGGATGGATGGTAAAGCCTGCCGACTTCAACCCCGCCAACCGCTATCCCGTCATCATGCACCAGTACAGCGGCCCCGGAAGCCAGCAGGTCATCGATGCATGGAACGCAGGGTCGATGGGGCAGGGCGGCATCTTCGACCACTATCTCGCACAGCTCGGATTTATCGTCGTCACCGTCGATGGGCGGGGAACAGGCGCACGAGGCTCCGATTTCGAAAAGTGCACCTACCTACGGCTTGGCGACCTCGAGTCGAAAGACCAGGTGGAGGCTGCCCTGTGGCTCGCCGCACAGCCCTATGTCGACGGCGCACGCATCGGCATCTGGGGATGGAGCTACGGAGGCTTCAACACCCTGATGAGCATGAGCGAGGGTCGTCCGGCCTTCCGTGCCGGCGTCGCCGTGGCACCGCCCACCAACTGGAAATACTACGACTCCATCTACACCGAGCGCTTTATGCGCACACCGAAGGAGAACCCCGAGGGCTATGCCGTCAACCCCATCGTGCGGGCCCCGCAGCTCCACGGCGCACTGCTCATCTGCCACGGACTGGCCGACGACAACGTGCATCCGCAGAACACCTTCGAATACTCCGAGGCACTCGTACAAGCCGACAAAGACTTCCGGGAACTCATCTATACCAACCGCAACCACAGCATCTATGGCGGAAACACGCGGATGCACCTCATGCGGCAGATTGTTAACTTCTTCACCACCGAATTGAAATGAAAACAAAACAAGGATTTAAACTGCTGTCCATCTGCGGAGAGCAAATCATCGTAGCAGAAGGGAAAGAGAATATCGATTTCTCAAACATCATCGCCATGAACGAATCGTCGGCCTTCCTCTGGAAAAGTGTGGAAGGCGGTGAAGAGTTCACGGCAGAAACCATGGCCGACCGGCTCGTCAGTGAGTATGAAGTCGACTACGACAAGGCACTCGCTGATGCCAAGGAACTCATCAATCAGTGGCTCAAGATAGGGATAATAGAATAACTATCAGGGACGCCCATCGTCGTAAGCACAAGAAAGCAGGAACTCATGGGGGTGATATCCGTAGCTCCGTCGGTTCCATAGCAAAACAAACAGCCCGAGGTCGTCGCCTCGGGCTGTATTGTTTCCCATTGAGGATGTGAGCCGGTTGTCAGGCTCACATCTCGTCAGGTCTTATTCAGCAAGAGTAATCATAATTACTAATTGACTCCGTCGATACCCACAAGACTCCCGTAAACGGCAGGCACTCCCCGCAGGGGCATCATCGTGCCGCCGTTTATCGGTCGCTTTGCGGGCATTTGGCTACGCCTTCACCCTCAAGACTCCCTATAACGACTAAACCTCCCCGCGGGGCAACATCGGTTTGTCGTTATTTGGTCGCTTTGAGTGCGTTCTCATTTCTCATTTCTCATTTCTCATTTAATAGTCCCACAGGTCGCGGATGGTCATTTCGGTACCATTGTTAGGTTTACCAAGCACATCTTCATCATTGTAGGTGTCGATGTCTCTCTTCATCGGTTTCTCTTCAGGGACTACAAATTCAAGCTTGTCGAGCAGTGAGCCCGCCAGGATCTGTGATGGCCTGACGGCCACCACAGTCACTTCCGGTGTGATATATTGAAGTTTTTGCATGTCAGTAATCTCCTATTGATTAGTTCTTTTTGATGGCTACTTTCTTACCGTTGACGATGTAGACACCGTTGCCCTTCACCTCTACCTGCTGGCCCTTGAGGTTGTAGGTGCGCTGAGGAGCAGTGGTGAGCATCTCAAATCCGCCAAGGTCGGTCACCTCGTCCTCGAAGACGAAGCCGAGCTTACCACCGGCACCGGCTACGAAGTCGCTGGGAACCTGCAGATAAGCCTTCTGGGCTGCAACGTTAGAGCCTTCGGCCTTCACCTTGTAGAAGCCGATGCCATCGGTACCGTTGGCCAGCACGAAGTTGGTGTAGGCGCCCTCAGTCTGTTCTACGGTGCCTGCTGTCAGGTGAGCCTTGAGCATGTTCACGTAGTACGACTGCGACTCGGAATACGGGATCTTGTAAGTGCCGGCTTCGCCGCGCAGGTAGACACCGGTTCCGGCCGGTACGTCGTAGACGCGGGTGAGCAGCACGGTGCCCGTCTCGCGGTTATAGCCCGTAGCGATGTAGGCCATCACCTCTGCACCTGAGAAGTTCAGGTCCTTCGGGCAGCTGAATGTAGCCTCTTCGGCCGTGGTCAGGGTGATGAATTCCTTCGTCGAGGCGAAGGTGGCTACGACATTGATGTCGGAGCTGACGCTGGCGATGGTGTATTTGTTGTCGACTACCGATGCTGTCACGTCGCTGCCGTTGACGGTGAGCGAGGTGAGTGTGCGATCGGGATCCTCAGCGATGGTGATGACGACGCTCTCGCCGTAGCGTGGTGAGTAGTTAGAGGCTGTCACACCGGCACCGGTGATGACGACGCTGTAGGTCTTCTCCGTCCATGTGGCGGTGTAGGAGCGGTTGCCTGTCGAGCCCACGGCGATGGTCACGGTCTTTGTGGCGCCGCCGAGGCCTGTTCCTGTCCATCCTGCGAAGTCATAGTGGTCCTTCGTCGGGTTGTTCAGCGTGAAGGAGGCCGTCTCGATGTTGTAGCTCGTCGGGTTGGGCGTTGCCACGCTACCGCCAGCGAGGTCGTAGCTGATGGTGTAGGTGACAGGTGTCCATGAGGCCGTGATGGTCATGTTCGTGGCAGGCATCGTGGTGGGTATCTCCGCATCCCATCCTGCGAAGGTATAGCCGTCGCGGGTCGGGTCGGCGGGCGGTGTGATAGTGGTGCCGTAGTCCTGCGTGATTGGAGCGATGGCCGAACCACCGTTGGTGTCGAAGGTGATGGTGTACTGGTTGATGGTCCACTGTGCGGTGAGCGTCATGTTCTCAGCCGGCATGGTGGCGGGAATCTCAGGATCCCATCCGTTGAAGGTATATCCCGTGCGTGTCGGGTTGGCGGGCGGTGTGATAGTGGTGCCGTAGTTCTGCGTGATGGCGGCAACCTCAGAGCCACCGTTCGAGTTGAAGGTCAGCGTGTACTGGTTGATCTGCCAGGTAGCGGTGTAGGCCTTGTCGCCTGTCGAGCCCTTGGCGATGGTGACGGTCATCAGGGCGTCGCCCTCACCGCCTACTTTCCATCCCTTGAAGGTATAACCGGTCTTGGTGGGGTTGGTCAGGGTGAACGTCTCTGTCTCGATGGTGTAGGTTGTCGGGTTGGTGGCTGTGCCGCCGTCGAGGGTGTATACAATATTATATACGATAGGTGTCCAGGTGGCGGTGTAGGCCTTGTTGCCTGTCGAGCCCTTGGCAATGGTGACAGTCATCATGGCGTCGCCCTCGCCGTTCAGCTTCCATCCTGCGAAGTTATAGCCCGTTCTGGTGGGGTTGGTCAGCGTGAAGGTCTCCGTCTCAACGTTGTAGGTGGTCGGGTTGGTGGCCGTGCCGCCGTTCAGTGTGTAGGAGAGTGTGTAGGTGATAGGAGCGAAGGTGGCTACGTAGTCGAGGTCGTGGTTGATGGCAGTTCCTTCGGTGTGAGGATTCTCCCAACCTGCGTTGCCAGCAAAGATTTCCTGAACAGCCGGATCAGTAGCCTCCGTCTTGTCTTCCACGGTCAGGCTCGTCAGTTCATAGCCTGTATCGGGACTCACCGTCCATGTCCAGTTCGAGTTAGCCAGTCCGTCGCCATTGGGCTTGCGCACGGTCTTCGTCTCACCGTTTGCGGCTACTACGCCGTCGATATCCATCGTGCCATGGCCGTTCACCGTGAAGTTCAGCACGAATGACCATGTCTGCACTTCGGTGAAGTGCTTCCAACCGTCGGCAGCAGCATAGGCGGCCTTCGTGCCGCCGGGAACCAGGAACAATACATCGCCGAAATTACTGATGCCGCTGAAAGCGTCGTCGGCAATGGTGATTGGTGTCACCTGGTGTACCTTGACGGTAGTTAGTTTCGAACCGATGTTCTTGACGTTAGGGATAGCCGTCACCTTGGGCCCGAACTCAATGCTCTTGACATTTGTGTAGAACGGCGTGGTGATGCCGCCTTCTCCGGTCACGGTGATGTTACGTCCCATATAGACCGTCAGATTGGGGAAGTCGCAGAACTGCGGCCATGAGTTGTCGCATACGAATTCAATGGGGTCGTCACCATCGGCGATGGTCAGGGTGAAGTCATTTCCATCGCAGTTGGTGAAGGCATAATTGCCGATGCGCTCCACGCTGGCAGGGATGGTCACGCTGGTAAGGGCGTCGCAGTTTTCAAATGCACGATTACCGATCTCTGTCAGGCCATCGGGGAGGACGATGTCATATGCCAGTCCCGAGTTATTGAATGCATATTCGCCGATGGTTGTCACCCCTGCCGGAAAGTCGAAGGATGTAAGCGAAGAACATCCGTTGAAAGCCTTGTTGCCAATGGTGGTCAGGCTGGAGCCTGCGGCAATCGTCGGGCTATTTAAGTTTGTAGAATTCTCAAATAGTCCTTCGCCTATCGTGGTGACATTAGGACCGATGGTCAGCCCGACAATCTTTTTGTTGAACAACGTGGCTGTTGCAAAAAAGGTGTTGCCGTCTCTTGCTGTGCGGACGATGTCGCGACCGACATAAGCATTGCTTACTTGACTGACGTTGAAGAACGGCATGTCATCGGATCCGCTGTTGCCACTGTCGTAAATCTCCAAGGGCGTCGTGCTGTCTTCAATGCTTACATTCACTGATGCCTCTGAGTTCAGATACCAGAAAGCTGTTGCGCAAAGCTTAGTGATATTTGCCGGAATAGTGACATTGGTCAGGTTTGTACAACCGTAAAACGCATGCTCGGGGATTTCCGTCATCTTTGCGCCGATGATGGGCTCAGTGATGGCTGTTCCTTGGAAGCAATAGGCTCCCATCGTCTCGAGGTTAGCCGTTGAGCCATCAACCTGTGACAAATTGCTGCAGTCTTTGAACAAACCTTCGGGCAGGCTGGTGACGTGCTCATCGAGAGAAAGCGAAGTGATGTTTGGGAAAGGAGAATTGGTTATACCTGTAATATTGCGAGACAGCTTAACAGTCAGTGAACCCGGAGTCTCTCCGCAATTTCCAAATACCGTGTGGCTCGTGTTGTCCAGCGTCAGCGTTCCTGCTTCGTCACTGCCTTTGAAAACAATCGTTGACATGGCCGTACAGCCGCAGAAGGCGCCTTTTTCTATGCTGGTGACAGAAGCAGGGATGTCAACTCCTTCCAGCGCTGCGCAATCATAGAAGGCATATTCCTTGATTGTTGCCAGCCCATTATTCAGAGTGACCCACGTAATGTGGGTGCAGCCTTCGAAGCATTCAGCACCAATCGTGCGCATCGTTTCCGGGAACACTACACCGGTGATGTTGGCGTTGCTGTTGAAGCCTTCGTCAGCAACCGATGTGACGGTATAGGTTACAGCGTCTTCAGTAACCTGACTCGGGATGTTTAGGTCGCCACTGATGTTGCCGTCCTTCTGCTTGACCGACACCGTCTTGGCAACATCGTCTGTCACCGTGTAGGTGAAGTCACCCTGGGTGAACGTTGTCTGCGCCGCAGCAGCTAATGCCGTCAGCACAAACGCTAATGAAAACAGTAATTTTTTCTTCATAAATACTATTATTAGAGTTATACATATTTATTTATAATACGCAAAGTTATGAAGAAACGCTCTTGTGGGACTTACAAAAACTGAAAAACGACTAACATCGTCAGGAAATGTTAGTCGTTTGCAAATTGTGTACACCTGTAATCGTTAGTTTTATACAATATTCTTCTTCATCCATTCGCGGGGTGTCATGCCGGTGAAGGCCTTGAAGGTGCGGAAGAAGGAGGTCTCGTTGGCGAAGCCGGAGGCGATGTACACCTCGGTGGTCTTCTTGTCGGGATGTTTACGGAGCAGCTGCTGGGCATACTCAATGCGGTAGGCATTGACAAACTGTGGGAACTGTACGCCCCTTCCTGTCTTGATACAGTCGGAGATGGAGCGGGTGCTGCGTCCGAGGATAGTCGACAGGTCAGAGAGTTTCAGGTCGCTGTTGAGGAAGAGCTGTTGCTGTTCCATGAGGTCGCAGATCTGTTGGAGGAGTTCTTCGTTGGTAACCGTCGATTTCTGTCCATTGTCCTCTGAGGTGTCTGTGTTGTCGTATTCGTCTGTTACTCCGGCATGTTGGGTGCTCTTGTGGCTTACACATACCATGATAATGATGACGATGGCGAGGGCGGACAGCCCGATGAGCAGCCAGCGCCACCACGCCGCCGTCTGTCCGGCCGTGGTGTCGGCCGTTCTGTCGTTGAGTATCAGCAGGTAGGTGTCGGAGAGCGGGTGGTAGTTGTCGCCGGCATTTCCGCCGGTGAACATGATGTTCCCATCGTTAGTCAGCGTGTAATAAGCCTCAAGGGGGATTTCTCCTTGGTGTTCCGTGAAATAGACGGTCAGCGGGTGGGGTGCCGGTGCGCCGTAGTCGACGGCGAGGATATAGACGTTGAGGACGGTGTCGGTTCCAACGACATAGGCTCGCCGTGCATCGTTGTCGATGAGGCAGGTGCTGATATAGGTGATGTCCATGCCGGCAGGACTCTTCATCGGTATCGGGGCAGTGGTGGGCAGCAACGAGAAGGTGCCGTTGCTGACGCGTGCTATTGCCACCTGCGCACTGTCGTTTTCGACGGGTAGCAGATAGGTGTAGTCGCCGGTGGTTGTGTCACTGACACATCGCAGGTTATTGCGTCCGTCGATGCAAATCCTTAACGGATGCCATTGGCGGAGGAAAGGCTCACGGTAGGCCTCGCCGTGGAGTCGGTCGACGATGTCGCTGTCGGGAAGTCGTCTGCCACAGGTGTCTAAAGCGCTGAAGATGATGGCGTTGTCGGCCGATGTACGTAATATATAAGGATTCGTGCGCATGAGGGCCGATGTTTTTACCTGCAGGAACGCTCCCTTGCCGTCATACACCTCGATGTCGTCCATGTGATACCAGTTGCCGGCGATGACGATGCGTCCGTTGTCAATCTCGACAGCCGTAGCGAGGGCACGTTTGGTGTCCATGCATCCGTATCCTTCGAAGGTATGCTTCGCAGGGTCGTAGAACTCGGTGGGGAAGGTCTGCTCGATGCCTAACGGCTCTCCGCTTCCTCCTCCGATGAATATTTTCCCCGACCGCAGCTTGGTGGCAATAGCATTGTCGTGGTTGTAGGTCATCGGTATCTGGTGCCATTGTCCGTCGGCAAAATACTCAGCGGTGGGCGTGGGTATGAAGCCGGTGGTGTGGCCGCCCATGACAATCACCTCGTCGCCAGTGACAAACATCTGGTGTCCGGAACGGGGCGTGTTGAGGGGTGGGAGCGTTTTGACAGTAACGGGCACAAATGGCACGTCGACGCCCTGCTGCTCCGTGGCACTGACGGTAAAGGGAATGAGAGCGAGGAGAATGAACAGATGTTTTCGCATGTCGTAGTTTTTTTATGTTGTAATGATTTCGGCGAAAGACAATGACTGCGCTATGGCGGGCTATAGAAGCGCCTCAATAGCTTCTTTGACCTTCTGCATGTCGTCGGTGGGCTCGAAGCGGGCCACGACACGGCCTTTGCGGTCGACGAGGAACTTGGTGAAGTTCCACTTGATGTCGGGGCTGTCGGCATAGGCAGGGTCGCGCTTCACCATCATCTGGTGCATGAACTCTCCTTGCTTCGACGTGCCGAAACCGCGGAAGGGCTGTTGCCCCTTGAGGAGCGTGAACAGGGGATGGGCCTCGGGACCGTTGACGTCAATCTTGTCGAACTGCGGAAACTGCGTACCGTAGGTTGCGGTACAGAACTGTGTGATTTCGCCGATGGTGCCTGGCGCCTGCTGTCCGAACTGGTTGCAGGGGAAGTCGAGAATTTCGAGTCCTTGGCTGTGGTAGGCCTCGTATAGCTGTTCCAGTTCCGTGTATTGCGGTGTGAAGCCGCAGCGTGTGGCGGTGTTGACGATGAGGAGCACACGTCCTTTGAAGGCTTTCATGCTGACGGTCTGTCCGTTGGCGTCCTTCACTTGCAGCTTGTAGATGTTGGGCTTGCGGGCTTGTGTGCCGATGCTGCCGATGACGGCAATGAGGAGGATGAGGATGATTCTTCTCATGATGTAGCTGGAAGTCTCGTTATGGCTTATATGTATGATGATGGATTATTCTGACGCTGTGAGCAGGATGGTGGGGTCGAGGTCGTTGTCGTCGTATGGGATGGTATTATTTGTTAACGACGATTTGTCCCTGGTCGGTGACCTCGATCATGTCGAGGAAGCGGTTCCAGTTCTTGTCGAGCTGGTAGTTGGTGATGGTGCCGTAGCGTACGAAGAGGGTGCCCTCTTTCTGTGTGCTCTTGGCGAATGTCGAGCTGCTGATCTTTGCCGGCGCAGCACCCATGACGTGCACCTCCATCAGGCTGCTGCAGCGTTCGAAGGCTGCTGCTCCGATGCGCCTCATGCCGCTGGGCAGGATGATGCGTCTGAGGTTGGTGCATCCGTCGAAGGTATGGTTTCCGATGCCTCGGATGGCATTCGGCAGGTCGATGGTCTCGAGGTTCGAGCAGTTGCGGAACATGGCGTTGGGCAGAGCCTGCAGTCCGTTGGGCAGGATGATACGCCGCAGGTTCGAGCAGTTGGCGAAGCAGTTCGCCTCCACCTCCCGGATGGCGTTGGGCAGGTATAGCGAGTCGAGGCTGACGCATCCGTTGAAGGCGTCGTGGCGGATGGTGCTGACGCTGTTGGGCAGCTGTATGTCGGTCAGGCTGGAGCAGTTCTCGAAGCAGTAGGCCGGCAGTCGCGTCATGCTGTTGGGTATCTGTATGCTTTTCAGGCTGGTGCATCCGCTGAAGAGGTGTTCGCCGGCGTTCTTGATGCCAGTGGGCAGATGGAGGGTGGCGAGTGAGGTGCAGTCCTGGAAGACATTGTTGCCCATGTTGGTGAGTCCGCTGGGCAGCGTCACCTCTTTCAGGTTGCTGCATCCGGCGAAGGTGTTTGTTGGCAGTGTGGTGATGCTTGGCGGCAGTGTGATTTTCTCGAGCGACTTACAGTTTCGGAATATGGCCGACGACATGCGTGTGACAGACCGTGGCAGGTCGACATCGGTCAGGCTGGCGCAGTTCTCGAAGAGGCTTGCCTGCAGCTCGGTGATATTCCTTGGCAGGACGATGCCCTTCAGGCTGGAGCATCCTGCGAAGGCCTCGGAGCCTATCTTCGAGACAGATTTCGGAATGGTGATGGCTGTCATGGCCGAGCAGTCCTGGAAGGCGTTGGATGCGATGGCTTCGACATAGTAGGTGACGCTGTCGACGGTAACCTTCTCGGGTATGATGACTTCTCCCTGATAGCCTTGCGGGTGTCTGATGACGGTGGCCACCTGCTTCTTTGCGGTGAGCTGGTAGCAGATGCCGTGTACGATGTTCTGTCCGTTCAGTCCTTTCTTATCGCCTGCCCATGCCTGCTGTGCGATGGCGGCTGCCATGAGGATGATGAGGGAGAGAAGCTGTTTTCTTTTCATATCTGTCGGTTGTGGTTTAAGGTTCTGATGAATAGTGTTTGATGTAGTCGCGGCACTGCTCCATGAGCCATAGCGGCGTGCTTGTAGCCCCGCAGATGCCTACCGAGTCTACGCCGTCGAACCATTCCGACAGTATCTCTTCCGGTCGTTCTATGAGGTAGCTGTTGGCATTGACATGCTGGCACTCGTGGAAGAGTACGCGTCCGTTGCTGCTTTTTCGTCCGCTGACAAAGATGATGAGGTCGTGTCTTCTGGCGAAGGCGGCGATGTTCGACATGCGGTTGGCCACCTGTCGGCAGATGGTGTCGAAGCTGCGGAAGATGGCTCCCGGTGCGATGTGTTCCTGTATGTAGCTGATGATGCGGTGGAACTCGTCGAGGCTCTTCGTGGTCTGCGAGAAGAGGTAGATGTCGTGGGTGAAGTCGAGCTTCTTCACGTCATCGAGGCTTTCGACGACGATGGCCTCGCCATTGGTCTGTCCGACGAGGCCGAGTACTTCGGCATGTCCCTGTTTTCCGAAGATGACGATGGATGCTCCGTTGGCTCCTGGCTGCTGCCATTGCTTCTTGATGCGGCGTTGCAGCTGTAGCACTACGGGGCATGTGGCATCGATGATCTCGATATTGTTGCGGTGTGCGGTGTCGTAGGTCTCCGGCGGCTCGCCATGTGCGCGCAGCAGCACCTTTGCGCCATGGAGTTGCTGCAGCTGGCGGTGGTCGATGGTGACGAGCCCTTTCTCGTGCAGGCGTTCCACCTCGATGGTGTTGTGGACGATGTCGCCCAGGCAGTATAGGCGGTCGCCGGTGGCCAGTTCCTCTTCAGCCTTCTTGATGGCGGTGGTAACGCCGAAGCAGAAGCCGCTTCCTTTGTCTATTTCTATTTGCATAGGATGGTGATGACGACTTTAGGCCGTTTCGGGTCGTTGGTGATCATAAGGATACGTGGCGAGTGTGTCTGCATGTCGCGTGCGATGGCGGTGACACGGAGGGTGGTGATTTCACCTGGGGCGAGCGTCTTCTTCTTCAGTGACAGCTGCAGTCCGGGTTCGAACATCTGCAGGTTGCTGATGTCCAGGTCGCTCTGTCCTTCGTTGATGATGAATATTTCGCCGCGTATTTTCTTCTTTCCCTTGAACGGTCCGAGGTCGAGTACCTCATTGGTGCCTGTGCCGACCGACAGGTGCAGCTTGGGTGCCATGGCCAGGTCCCAGTCGGTGAGGTCGGCGAACGACGGCAGCAATACAGCCGATACGGCGATGGCTTTGTTCGGCGCCACGCGCTCGCCGGGGTTCATGGCGAGGTATACGTTCGTCTGTGTCAGTCCGTAGTCGTCGAGTTCTTCCGACTTCAGGGTGAAGGTCAGCGTGCCCGACTGTCCTGGCAGGAGTTTCGTCGGTGAGAGGTCGGCCTGCAGGTAGGGCGGCAGGTGCATCACCATCGGCTTGGCCACCTTCTGTGTGGGGTTCATCAGGTGGATCTTTGCCGTGGGCTGGTCGCCGGCATTGACGTCGTCGAACTCGATGGCGTCGCGGTCGACGGAGAGCTCGCCGAGTTTGTAGTTGTATTTTCCTACGAAGTTCACCACCTTGTCGACCACCACGCCCTTGACGGTGAGGCGTACGGGCTGTTCGTCGGCATCGGTGTAGAGGGCTATCTGCTTGTAGAAATGTCCGAGCTGTCGGGCGTCATACGTGGCGTTAACCACGAACTGGCTGCCTTTGGCGATAGCCTTCTTCGGATAGTCCACAGTGGTGCATCCGCAGCTGCTGTGGCTTTTGATGATGGTGATGGGCTTGTCGGCCTTGTTCACCAGGTCGAAGGTTGCCGTTACGGGTTGGTTGAAGGGCACCTGTCCGAGGTCGATGACCTGGTTGAGTGCGCCGAGGCGTTGTCCGGCCATGGTGGCCGGTATCAGGATGAGTACTGCGGTGATGATGCGGGATATCTTGTTGTTTATATGGGTATTCATGAGTGATTGATCTGTATGGTGTGATAGGATTGACCGTCAAGGTATTTTATTTCGTGGCTACTACGGTGAGTGTCTGTGCTGCCGTGCGTGCGGCGAACTCAGGACTGTAGGCACACTGTGCGGTGCATACGCCCGACTGGTATGTTCCTGAGCGGTCGACGTAGTATTCGGCTTCGATGACGTGGGTGCCCTTGCGCAGACAGTCGAAATAGTAGTAGGTGGCATTGTCGCGCGGCGCGATGTAGTAGCCGTAGTGGTAGCCGCTGAGCTGGTTGACGGGCTCCAGGCATGCTGCACGCTGGTCGGCCACCTGCACGAAGTCGTAGTCGCGCTCGGCTGTGATGGTGATGCGCACGCGGATGCGGTCGCCGACAGCCAGTGGCATGGCGTGCGAGGTGATGAGCTCGCGCTTCACGGTGAGTCCTTCGGCGGCATCGGCAATCTCGGTGACGGGCTGGTAGAACTGTGCGTAGAGGGCTCCCCACGATGTGCCTTCCGTGGCTTTCTCGGCTGTGAAGGTCTTCATCGTGCTGCCGGTGACGGCGGTCTTGACATATCCCAGTCCGGCTGTTGCCTTGGGCAGGGAGAGGGCCTTGCCGTTGAATGTCAGCCGCGTCTGTTCCGACTCCTCGGCGATGCGCAGCACGTCGGGCTGTCCTTCCAGGAAGGCGTAGACGGCATCGACGGTGTTGACGGGGGTGTCCCATGCCTGTGTGCGCTTCTCCTGGAGGAGCCACCGCTGCATGTCGCGGATGGTGCCTTTGTCGTCGGGTGCGAGGGCTTTCAGGGCCTCGATGGCAGCCACCTGTGAGGGTATGCGGTAGTCGCGCCAGCTGTATTGTGCTTTCGGCGTGTCGAAGTAGCGGCCCATTCCTTCTTTGTAAACCATGTATTCGCGGAGGCTCTGCAGGTGTTCTGCCGCCCGTGTGTCGCGATGGTTGTGGGCCAGGATGAGTGCTGTGCGTGCCTTGCCGTAGATGCTGAGCTCGGTGGCCTTCTTCTCCAGCAGGCTGACGAGGTAGGCTTCGTCGCCCTTGGCAGAGCCTGTCAGGACGTCGTTCCTCAATGCACGGATATACAGGTAGTTCACGGCCATCTCACTGGGGCGCAGTCCTTTGACGCCTTCTTTCTCGAGCTTCTTCAGTTCGGTGACTTCTGTGTGAGTCTTGTGGGTCAGGAAGGTCAGTGCTTCATCGATGAGCGATGCCGTCTGCGGCTGCTCACCGATGAGGGCGTTCAGGCGGACGAGGGTCTCTGTGACGCTGGTCGTCATATATAGGCTTCCTTCCATGCCCGGCCACCAGGAGAAGGACCCGTCGGGGTTCTGCAGTTTCCTGAGCTTGTCGAACTGGTCGTTGAGCCGGTAGTCAATGGTGTTCTCGTCGAAGAAGTTGATGAGCTGTGCCTTCTGGTCGGCTTCGCGGTCGGCCTGGAACACCCATGGCGTCTCGTTCAGCAGGAGTGTCTTCACGTCTTCGTTCTTCTGGAGGCTGCTCATGAGCGATGTCTCCTGTCCCTGCTCCTGTTGCCATAGGTTGATGGTGTTCTTGATGGCCGGTGACTGGTGTAGGATGTCGTTGGCGATGCTGTTGGCATAGAAGGCGGTGGCCAGTGAGATGGCGTTATGGTCATAGGGGTTGCTGACGGTGGGCAGCGTCTGAATCATCAGCCATGCGGGGTTGTTGGTGTACTCGACGGTGAGCTTGTTGGCGGCATCGCTGACGGGGAAGAGGGTGGTGAGGTCGATGCTCTTCGTCCCCGGCTCGTCCTGTGTGAAGGGCAGCGTGTTGGTGACGCGCTGCTTGTCGGAGAGCACGGGCAGGTAGTGCTGTTCGCCGTCGCTGTATCCCTTGCCTTCGGCTGTGATGCGGCAGATGAGGATGTCCTCTTTCGTGAGTGTCAGCGCGTCGAAGGCGACGGCCTCTGTGCTGTTGGGCTTCAGGGTGAAGGGTGCCGTTCGCTCCATGACGACCTTTTCCGTGGCGGGGTCGATGAGTTGCAGGCGTGCTGTTCCCGTCACCTCTGCCTCGGTGGTGTTCGACAGGCGTGTGGCGATGACGGCGGCATCGCCTGCACGCAGGAAGCGCGGCATGTTCGGCTGTACCATCACGGTCTTGCTGGCTACGGCCTCGCCGTCGATGTGTCCGTAGTTCATCGCGGTGTCGTGGGCAAAGCCCATCACCCGCCAGGTGGTGACGCTCTCGGGCAGGGTGAACGCGAGGGTCACCTGTCCGTTGCCGTCGGTGTGGATGGCGGGGAAGAAGAAGGCCGTCTCGTTCAGGTTCTCACGGAGTGTCTTGCCACCCTGTTCGGCGTCGTGCTTCTTGGGCATGCCGGTGACGACGACTTCCTCGAGGGCATCTTCTTCGACCGCTATGCCGCCAGTTATCGTCTTGAGAGCCATGGGTGCGGCGGCATCCATCATCTCGAGACTCTCTGCGGCGACATTGGCCATGCGGCTCATCTTCATCATCTTGGGGCGGCCGGCGGCAGCGAGTTCGTAGGTTTGGATTTCATAGTAGGGGTAGGGCAGGAGGTCATGGTCGAAGCGGCTGAAGTCCAGTTCCTTGGCGGAGAGGAGCTTCATGGGCTGTTCGCCATAGAGTCCGATGTCGTGGTATCCCGGTCCGTTCCAGCTGGTGCTGGGCATGCTCAGGTAGCGGTTAGGCTGGAAGGCCCAGTTGTGGCGGAGGATCTGGTCGAGCGACTTGTCGTACATCGCAGCGAGGAGCTGTGCCTGTGCGGGCTTGCCGTCGTGATGGGTGACGGTGAGCGACCATTCTTCTTTCTGTCCTGGTGTGAGCCTGTTGCGGAAGGTCTTCCACTGCATGTCCAGATGCTTCTCAGGCAGCGGCTTGCGTATCTGTGTGGCGTGCCGGTAGAGTTTTCCGTCCTTCACCCATGCATAGGTGAGCAGGAGTCCGTTGCCATAGCTCTCGTCGTAATGGAACTGGCGTGTGGTCAGGGCGTTGCTCTGTTTGATGACGCCCTGTTCTACGATGGTGTTTCCTGCGATGAAGGTATAGAAGATGTGCTGGTCCTTGTCGGATGCTCCTATCTGGACGTATACGGGCTTGCCGTCGCGTGGGAACTCCGTGGCGGAGGCATAGAACCAGTCATGGGTCTCGATGACGGGGCGCTTGTCGGCCATGGAGAAGATGACGACCGACTGCTCGAGGGTGTCGCCCTGGCAGACGGCGCGGAAGGTATGTCGCCCGGTATGGCTGAAGGTTGACAGCTTGATGGTCTCGTTGGCAGGCGCCGTCATCTCCTTACCGTTGTCGATGGTATAGTGCACCTCGGCACTGATGGGCTGTCCGGCGTTGTTCAGGTAGTTGAACTTGATGTGTGTAAGGCTGTCGCGCAAGGCTTTCTCCGGCAGGTCGCAGGTGAGGATGGTTGCCTTGTCGCTGAGTGGCAGCGTGAGGGTGCCCTCGTGGCTCTCTCCTGCGGCGTCGGTGACGACGGCGTTGATGTCGAAGGAGAAGTAGCGGGGTGCATGGTCGTCGTAGTTGTCGGGCATCTCCATCGGCACGGGGATGGCGAAACGTCCGTCGGCATCGGTGGTGACGGTGTCGGTCTTTAAGACTTTGTCATTGTAGCGTGCGGAGGCCCTCCACCACCAGAGTGTGGGTCGGCGTGTGATGGTGTAGGCTACCTTTGCGTTTTGTATGGGTACGCCGGAATAGCTCTTGGCGGTGCCTGTGGCAGTGACGGTCTCTCCAGGGGTGTACTTCTCGGTCACCTTGTCGAAGGCCACTTCGAAGGTGGGACGCTTGTATTCCTCTACCTGTATGGCTGCCGACGAGTGCTGGCCGTAGTTGCTGGTGATGAGGAACCGTCCGGTGAGTCCTGTCGCGGGCAGCACGAAGTCGGCAGAAGCCGAGCCGTAGTCGTCGGTGGTCACCTCTTTCTCGCTGACCACCTTGCCGTTGGCATTCCTGAGGGTCAGCGTCAGCTGCACGTGGGGTCGTGCGGTGAGGTCCTGGTGGTTGATGTTCCGATAGGCCACAGCTGCCACGTGGACGGTCTGTCCCGGTCGGTAGATGCTGCGGTCGGTGAACAGCTGTGCCGTATTGAACGACTGCTCGTTGTCATAGTAGCTGAAATATCCTCCGAAGTAGGTCTGTGGCGACGAGGTGTCATCGTCGGTGTAGGCATATACCTGGTCGGGTCTTCTGTCGCCGTATCGGTATTCCACTTCTCCGAATTTGCCCGTGGTGACGGTCTCTTCCGTGGCCTCCTTGCCATAGCGTCCGTTGCTGATAAGGCGGATGTGGCAGTTCGGTATGGGCTGTCCGGTGGTGGCATTGACGGCGGCGATGCGTATCTTGTGGTCGGCGAGTGTCTGGTGGATGGCCATGACATTGCTCACGAAGAGCAAGGACCGTTCGGGCTTGATGCTGCTGTTGCCGGTGGTGAACTCCAGCAGGTAGACACCACTGGTCAGTCCTGGCAACTCGAGCGTGTCGCGCGTGGTGCTGTAGTCCGGCAGTCCGATGTATCGCCGTGTCTGCACGAAGGGCTGGAAGGAAAGGTCGACGAGGCGCTTGAGCTTGGCATAATCCTCGCTGTCGGCAGGGTTGAGCCGTGTGTCGCCGTTGACGTTGAGTCGCTGGATGGTCATGGTGAGCTGGCTGAGGTTCGTCACGCCGAGCACGTCAATCTTCCTGGGGGTGTTGGGAATCTGGAACATCGGGCCTACCATCACGTGGAAGGAGGGCAGTGTCAGTCGGTTCTGTGCATTGCGCAGGATGTTCATCCGCGGCCAAGCACCCCATCGGCTCAGTGCGTAGTTCACGTAGTTGAACCGTTCTTCGTCGGTGGCATCCTCAGCGTCTTCCATCACGGCGTAGCGTGCGATGGCCAGCTCTCCGGCTTCGATGAGGTCGCCATATTCGCTGATGAGCGAGTCGAGGGTCTGTACGTATTTCGATTTCCTCACCTCGTTGGTGAAGTCGGTGCGGTTCTCGCGGGCATTGAGGAAGGCGGTGATACATGCCGCCGAGCGGTTGCCTCGCGCCTTGTAGATGTCGTAGAGCTGCTTGTAGGCGCCGGCCTCGAAGCCGACGATGTGGAGCAGGTCGTGCATGAAGATGCGGCTGTCGGTGCCTGTCACGACGAGGGGCTCCATGGCTCCGTCGCGTGCCTTGACGAGCTGGTCGCTCTTTGTCATGGCCTTGGCGAACCATGTCTTGGCGATGTCGTCGGAATGTTCCACGTTGGGGATGTTCTCCTTGTAGATGCGTCCGAGCACAGTCTCGTAGACGGCAGCCAGCACGGGGTCGGCCGCCTCGCCGGCTTTCTGTTCCAGCCGCTGCAGGCCGGGCTTGAGCGAGTCGGGGGAGATGGCACCCTGTGCCTGCACCATGAGCAGCTGGGCCTTGAGCAGATTACCGTAGGAACGCTCCTGCAGCGCTTTCTCCTCAATGCGGCGCAGCACTTCAATCTGTTTCTTGGGCAGGTCTTTCTGCTGAGCTGCAGTTACTTGTTTCCACAATTGTGTGTATCCTTGAGCATTCATGTTCATGGGAAGTATCATCATGATGGTTATGGCGATTGCCGATATGGTTTTTAATTTCATAGTCATTCCTCGTTGTTATTTATAGGACATATTTCCTACAAAGTTACAGATTATATT
>CAMNII010000001.1 GCA_946540435.1 uncultured Prevotella sp. | reverse complement strand
AATATATACAGGGAATATCAAAGATAAAAGAAAAGTTTACCGGACAGCAATAATTCAAAAAGAGCGCTGCAGAATTACGCAAAAAAAGCCACACCTGCAAGAGGTGCGGCTTTTTTAATACGTTTTATACTTCTGCTGCGGCTTAGAACGTGTAGTAGAGTCCGAAGGTGATGTTTTCGCCATCGAGGCTCACGCCGGCCTTGCTGATGTTGTTGTCGTCGCCGTCGGGGTTGAGCAGCTCGTAGCCGATGAAGCCGATGTGCGAGACGAAGCTCAAGTTGTCGGTCAGGTTGACGGCCAAGCCCGGTTGGAAGCCGATAGCCAGTTCTGTCCAGTCAGCCTTCGAGGCCGAGATAAAGCCGAGACCACCGTCGACGAAGAGGTTCACGCGGCCGAGCTTTGAGAATGTGTAGCGGGCGTAGGGAGCAATCGTGAAGGCACTCTCGCTGGGTAGGTTCACGTTGCCGAACTTCACGCCGTTGAACTTGTCGCTCTGATAACCGATTACGGTACCGATGGACCACTTCTCGTTCAGGTTGTAGCCAATCTCGGGCATCAGCTTGAAAGCGGTCTCGCTCTTGTCGCCGGCCAACCTCTGGCTGCTCCAGGCCTCGAGGGCCACACTACCGCCAATGTAAACCTGAGCGTTCATGTTCATGGCTGCGAAGACAGCCACCATTGTCATTAAGATCTTTTTCATGTTCTTTTCCTTTCTTTTAAAAGTAATTTACTTGTTAGATTCTCTTAACGGCTGCAAAGTTAAGCATGTTTTGCGGTTTATCGTTCTTTTTTGGGTTTTTTTTATGAATTGTACATGCTATCATGACTAATGTCAACTGATACTCAACCTTGTCGCTCTCTATCTCCGGCTTTATCAGCCCTCAGGAGTTCTCTTTGTGGGTGCGTTACATGTAGAGGGTGCACTTGAAGGATATGTTCCGTCCCATGTTGAAGACTCCCCGTCTGCCTGTCGCACGGTTTATGTCGGCATGTTTCAGTCGGCTGAGGTGGTGCTGGTAGGCACGGTCGGTGAGGTTGTTGCCGTTGATGCTGACGGTGGCAATGCGTCGTCCTTTTACCTGGATGTCAGTGCCGATGGCAGCGTTGAACAGGGTGTATGAGGACGTAGCGGTTTCCGTGTCGTCGACGGCATAGAAGTGGTTTTGCCGGAGGTTGCACTCCATCCCTGCCGATACGTAGGCGCCCACGAGGTTTTCCCGGAGCAGCGGGAAGGCAGGCCACTCGTATCGGATGTCCATGTTCCAGCGTGGTGCCGGCGTCAGCGGCAGCCATCGTGCCTCTTCGGGTTGATGGAGCAGCCTGGCATTGACTATCGAGAAGCTGTTGTCGACATGGAGGTTTTTCACCGGATGCATGTCGACGGAAATTTCACCTCCGTAAAGGCGTGCGTCGCCTTGGGTGTACTCGTAGATGGGGAGGCCCCTGAGGTCGGGATTGAAGGGAATGTAGGCCGGTATGATTTGTTTGGCGAAGATGAAGTTGTCGATCTGGTTGGCAAAGATTGCAGCCTGGATGGAGATGACATAGGTGGAATAGTCGAAGCCGATGTCGACCTGCGAGCTGTATTCCGATTTCAGCTGGCTGTTGCCATACTCATAGCGCAGCGTTCCTTCGTGGACGCCATTAGAACCCAGTTCCGAGATGTTCGGAGCACGGAATCCCCGTGAGAGGTTTGCCCGGAAGTTCATGCGCGGCGTGATGTTATAGATGATGCCGGCACTGCCGGTGTAGCCTGTCAGGTTGCGTGTGAAGTCGGTGAACTTCAGGAAGCCTCTGTCGTAGAGCTCAAGGCTGTGGATATGCCGGTGGTCAGCTCGGAGTCCTCCGCTGAGTGTCCATTTTCGGAAGGTTCTTGACACCGTTCCGAAGAGTCCTGCGTCGAAGAGCCGGTAGTCGGGAATGAGGTATTCGTCGCCTTTGTTGGTTGACCGTTGGTACATGCCGGCGATGCCGGTGACGAGCTGCCAGGAGTCGAAGACGGGGGTGTGGTAGTGGATGTCGTAGTTCACAGTGCTCAGTTGGAGGTGTAGTCCTGCTTCGTCGGGGCTTTCCTCGAATTCCTTTCGATGGTTTTGCTGATAGCCCAGCGTCATCTTCATGGAGCCGTCGCCGATGGCCAGCGTATTGTCGATGACGGCCTTGTAGTGGTTGATGCGCTGATAGGGCATGGTGTGATGATAGGACTTGATGTTGTCGAACCCGTCTGCGGTCTCAAACGCTCCGGTACGAGGATCCCGTTCTCCTTCGATGATGCTGGGGACGCTGTTGAAATAGGAGAGGTGGAGCCGTGCCTGTCCGAGGTTGTGGATCAGTCCGATATGTCCGGTTGCTGCCTGTTCGCGGAACTGTGAGCCATAGACGTAGCCGTCGTATTTGTTCTGGTAGGCATGGGCGATCTTTTGTGTCCATCTGGCGTTCCAGAACACTTTGTCCTCCCGTCCCTGCGTCATGGCGGTGTAGCTGAAGAGTCCGTTGTTGGTCTGGTACTCCGTGGACAGGCTGCTGCGAATGCCGTTCTCGGTGAGCATGGGCATGTCGTGGAAGATGATGACGCCTGCCATGGCATCGCTGCCGTAGCGCAGAGAGGCCGGTCCTTTGAGTATTTCTACGGAGTTGACGGTTTCTCCGTCGATCTCTATGCCGTGCTCATCGCCCCACTGTTGTCCTTCCTGCCGGATGCCGTCGTTGACGACTACCACGCGGTTATATCCCAGTCCTCGAATGACGGGTTTGCTGATGCCGCTTCCTGTAGTGATTTGCGACATGCCCGGCTGTCGGCTCAAGGCATCGATAATATTGGTTGAGGAGTGTTTCCTGAGGTCGTTGCTGTTGACAACGGTGATGGGGGAGGGGGAATATTTCATTTTCGTCGTTCCTGTCAGTCCTGTGACGACGACTTCGTTGATTTCTACGCATGTGTCTTGTTCGACGTAGAGGTGGGGTATGGCTACCTGGGCAGCTGATGGCAGGGCAAGCCACATGAGCATCCCTGTCAAAAAGATATGATGTTTCATTCTGATTTACTTTTTATGTAATTAATTGAAGTTTCGGAAGTAAATAACGCCCTGAAAGGGCCGCTATATATCAGCCCAGGGCAGCACCCTGGGTACGCGGACAATCGTATATTTCGCCCTGAAAGGGCAAAAGAATGATCTTTTGTTTCAATTCTTTTGCCCTTTCAGGGCGTAGAATGGATGCGCACCACGTACCCAGGGCGCTGCCCTGGGCTGACATCTCATTGCCCCTTTGGGGCTCTCTTATACAGATTGTTATCATACTTCCGAAACTTGAATAATTAGAATATGTAATGACTTGAAAATATGGAAATCAGAATGTGTAAGGCGGGGCTCTTGTCGGGTGCAGGCTGACGATGCGGGTGGCGATGATGTCCACGGGTATGACGGCCTGCATGTTGCAGCAGTGTGCGTAATAAGTGAACGAAATGATGGTCGGGGCGAGGTATGGTGAACTGTGCAGTTGACAGAGCACGCAGTCGTCCCACGTGAAGGAGTTTTGTGAGAAGTGAATCTCGTGGCAAGCATGGTGCAGACAGTCCTCGCACGCTGTCTGGACTGCCGCATCAGTATGTATGTGGGTACTGATGGCCAGCAGCAGTGGAGCGTAGAGGATCAGTAGCAGCCATGCCGCGCGCTGATGTCGTCGGTTCACTTCTCTCATTCTTGTTCTTTATAGTTCAAGTCCTTCGTAGCGTTGGGCCAGCAGTCTGGCCTTCTCGTGTGTGGCGGCCAGGAACGCTTGGTAGTCTTCGCTGTCGGCATTGAAAGGCCGGTGGGCAAGGGCTTCCCGGATAGGCTTCCATTCTTTCAGGAAGGTGAGGGTGCGCTCCGAGAAGAATGTTTCGCCGAATCGCTGCCAGATGTATTCCACGGCCTGTTCTGAGGGGTGTAGCATATCGGGCTGATAGAAACGGTAGTCACGCAGTTCGTCGAGTACTATCTCATAGGCTGGAAAGTAAGACAGCATGCCCGACGGTCCTTCGGGCAGCGGAGTGCCTTCCTTGGCCGATGCGATGAGTCTGTCGTTCTCGGTCTTTATCAATCTGTCGACCGCCATCAGCAGGGTGGCTTTTGACAGCTGGCTCTCATGGTAGCCGTACTTGCGGTAGCGTATGGGACTGACGGTGATGATGATATCCACGTCGGGACGCTCGGACCGCAGGAGCCTGACGCAGCGTCGGAGGTAGTCCTCGCATTCGTCTGCCGTAAGGATTTCTTCGCTGAAGAGGCTCTGCGGGCGTTTCTGGCAGTTGTCGACAATCTCGCCTGTGGCCTTCTCGCGATAGACGTGGTTCGTTCCGAGGGTGATGACGGCGACCTTGCTTCGGATGCTTTCCGCACGTTCCTGGTGCAGCCTCTCCAGCGTGTGGAGGACAGATGCCGGATTGTACATCACCCCATACGGATTGACGGTGGCCCGGAATTTCTCCTCTCGGGCGCGCCGTCCGATGCTGTCGGCAAAGCACGACCCCACGAAGAGCATCTGTTGGCAGGGCTCTATCGCGAAGGGGGCACGCGGGATGTCGACAACGGTTCTGAATTCCATATCAGCGGTTTCTTTTTCTCCAGACGCCATACAGTGCGGCAAGGACGATGAGCAGCAGCACGAGATAGGCGCTGTAGGCAATGGCTTCGGTTGTCTTGACGGACTGCGGCTTGAAGGTGAGTGTGACTTCATGCTGGCCGGCAGGGACACGGAGTGCGCGCAGCACGTAGTCTACGCGTCCCAGTTCTGCCTTTTGGCCGTCGATGGTCGCCGTCCATCCGGGATAGTAAATCTCGGAGAAGACGAGGACGCCGTCGCTATTGCTGTCAATATCGTATTTGAGTTCGTTGGGCTCGTAGGCCGTCAGTGTGGCCTTGGCGGTGGAGTCGGCTGTTGCCTGACCGAGGATATCGGCGTATTTCCTGTCGGCCACGGCTTCGTGGCGCAGGTCGATGGTGCCGAGGGCATCGAGCTCAGCATTGGCATTGTCGGCCCAGGTGATGCTGTCGGCGAACCATGCATTGCCAAAGGCATGCGGGTTCTCTACGGGCATGGTCTTCCCATCCTGCATCGGTACGATGATGTATTTCGCATTCAGCATGTTGATGACGTCGAATGCGTGTGGGTCGGCCGCATCCTGCAGATTGCCTTTGCTCTCGACGACAGCCTGCCCGACCTTGCTCATCTGGGGTGCTATATAGGCGTCGATGAGTTCCTGGTAACGGCGCAGCTTGGCAGCATGATATCCGCCGATACTCTTGTGATAGAACGATGTTTCGTTTTCGTTGAAGGTGTTCGAGGCCAGGTTCAGGACCCTGTAGTCGAGGCTCTTGTCCTGAAGGATTATCCTGTCGGTCTGTGTCATGGCCTGCGGCTGCTCTCTCTGGCTCTTTTCGACAAACATGGAATCGTTCAGGTAGCGTTTGTCGACCGCCCACATGTCAACCAGGCACAGCACGGCAATGGCAGCGACGGTATTGGTGACAGAGAGCTTCTTGAACTTGCATGCCAGGAGTAGGGCAGTGCCGATGGCAATGACGAGGAAGGAACGCCAGCAGTCTTGCGTGAAGACGGCCCGACGCATGTTGCTCAGGTCGTTGAGGATCTGAGCCATATACTCCTGCGGCACGTACTGTGCCAGCATCTGCTGGTCGGCAGCGGAAATGAACGAGGACGCATACAGTCCCGGGAAGAGGGCCAGCAGCAGGCTCACTCCGCCTGTGGCCGCAAAGGCGATGCCGACAGCCTTGTAGTTGCGTTCTTTCTCGCGGAGTATCTCGCGCAGTCCGAGAATGGCCAGGAGGGGGATGGTGAACTCGGCCACGACAAGGATGGACGATGGTGTGCGGAACTTGGCATACATCGGCATATAGTCAATAAAGATGTTCGTGAGCCACATGAAGTTCTTTCCCCACGACAGGGCAACGGTGAGGATGGTTACCGCCAGGAGTGCCCATTTGACAGGACCTTTCACAAGCAATAGTCCCAGAATGAAGAGCATCAGCACGAAGGCTCCGACATAGACGGGTCCTGCCGTAAAGGGCTGTTCACCCCAGTACTGGTACCATTGTCCGAGGAACTGTGCCGTCTGCGGGTCGGCCTGAGCCATGGCCTTATCGTTTTGGCTGAGCTGGATGTTGTGCGACCCTCCCTTGGCATTGGGGATGAGCAGCGTCATCGTCTCGTCCACGCCATACGACCACTGGGTGATATAGTCGCGGTCGAGACCGCTTGAGGTCTGGTTGGCGGCATCAGCCTTCACCAGTTCGCTCTTGCTGCGCATCGACTCCTTGGAATACTGCCATGTGTGGTATAGGTTCGACAGGTTGATGGCAATGCCTACCGCGGCGGCAGCGGCAGCGACAGCCGATGCCTTGGCAAAGCGGCCCAGCGACTTTGTGCGCAGGGCATCGATGAAGAACGCGATGACGAGCGCCAGGATGACAAACAGGAAGTAATAGGTCATCTGGACGTGGTTGGCATTGATTTCGAAAGCCGTGAAGACAGCCGTCAGCAGGAAGCCCCAGAAGTAGCGGCCGCGATAGCAGAGGATGATGCCTGCGATGAGTGGCGGCAGATAGGCCAGTGCCCATACCTTCCAGATGTGGCCTGCGGCGATGATGATGAGGAAATACGATGAGAACGCCCATGCCACGGCACCCAGGAAAGCCATGACGGCTGCTGTCCCGGCCCTGACGGGGTGGTTCTTCTTGTCCTTGTCGGCTTCGGTGGTGCCGTCGGCGATGACGACCCGCATCAGAATATAGAATCCCAACAGGTAGGCAAAGACATACCACACGTTCTCCGGCAACCAGAGATGATACGCTTTCACAGCCTTCTGCAACATGTCGGTAGCTCCGTAGGAGGGTGCCGTCTGGTAGGTCGGCATGCCGCTGAACGTGGAATTCGACCAACGCGTACGCTCACCGGTCCGCTGATGGTATTCCACCTGCTCTTGTCCGGCACCGCGCCCAGCCGCAGCATCGTGTTGATAGAGAATGCGGCCCTCAATGTCGGCCGGTGCAAAGTATACGAAGGCAATCAGTGCGAACAAAGCCACCGCAATGATGTCGGGCAGCAGTCGCTTAAGAAAATCTTTCATGTCGGTATGTTTTATTATTGACTTGCAAATTTACATAAAAAGGATGAGTATCAATACAAACACATTGAGATTTTAAGACATGTTAAGGAATAAAACGCTTAGATTTTCCTTTAATTTCTTTGTGTTATGCATAGTTTTTCGTACCTTTGCAGGGATTTTTAAATTCGCTTTATTAACACCACTGTTACGAAAGTATACAATTATGGCCATCAATCAGGAAAATACCAATGAGGAGAAGAAAAGCCTCAGCTTCGTAGAACAACTCGTAGAACAAGATCTCGCCGAGGGAAAGAACGGCGGACGCATACAGACCCGGTTCCCACCGGAACCCAACGGATACCTGCACATCGGACACGCCAAAGCCATCTGCATGGACTTCGGCATCGCCGAGAAATACGGTGGCGTGTGCAACCTCCGTTTCGACGATACCAACCCGTCGAAGGAAAACAACGAATACGTGGAGAATATTCTCAACGATATCAAGTGGCTCGGCTTCCACTGGGGGAATGTCTATTATGCCAGCGACTACTTCCAGCAGCTGTGGGACTTTGCCGTATGGATGATCAAGCAGGGCAATGCCTATATCGACGAGCAGACCTCGGAAGAAATCGCACAGCAAAAGGGTACGCCGACAACACCCGGAACGCCGTCGCCCTATCGCGACCGTCCCGTCGAGGAAAACCTGGAACTCTTCTACAAGATGAATACCCCCGAAGCCGTGGAAGGCTCGATGGTGCTCCGTGCCAAACTCGATATGGCCAACCCCAACATGCATTTCCGCGATCCTATCATGTATCGCATCATCCATACCCCGCATCATCGCACAGGAACGAAGTGGAATGCCTATCCGATGTATGACTTTGCCCACGGACAAAGTGACTATTTCGAAGGCGTCACCCACAGCATCTGCACCCTGGAGTTCGTGCCTCACCGTCCGCTCTACGACCGGTTCATCGACTTCCTCATCGAGAAAGAAGGAGCCCAGGACCGCAACTACCGTCCCCGCCAGATTGAGTTCAACCGTCTCAATCTGACCTATACCATGATGTCGAAGCGCAAGCTCCTGGCTCTTGTCCAGGAAGGCTTCGTCAGCGGATGGGACGACCCGCGCATGCCGACCGTCAGTGGTATGCGCCGGCGCGGATACTCCCCGGAGAGCATCCGTAACTTCATCGACTCCATCGGCTATACCAAGTTCGATGCACTGAATGATGTGGCATTGCTCGAGGCTGCCGTTCGCGACGACCTGAACAAGCGGGCCATCCGTGTGTCGGCCGTGCTGAACCCCGTCAAACTCGTCATTACTAACTATCCCGAAGGGCAGACCGAGGAGATGGAAGCCGTCAACAATCCTGAAAACGAGGCCGACGGCACACACACGATAACCTTCTCGCGCAACCTCTGGATTGAGCGTGATGACTTCATGGAAGATGCACCCAGCAAGTTCTTCAGGATGACGCCCGGACGCGAAGTCCGTCTGAAGAATGCCTATATCGTGAAATGCACAGGCTGTACGAAGGATGCCGACGGCAACGTGGTCGAGATACAAGCCGAATACGACCCGCAGAGCCGCAGCGGCATGGAGGGTGCCAACCGAAAGGTGAAGGGTACGCTCCACTGGGTCAGCGCAGATCACTGCCATCAGGCAGAAGTACGCCAGTACGACCGCCTCTTCATGGTAGAGAACCCGTCGGCCGACGAGCGTGACTTCCGCGAACTGCTTAACCCTGCCTCGCTGCAGGTCGTCAGCAACTGCTACGTAGAAGCGTATGCCGCTCAGATGCAACCCGGACAGTATCTGCAGTTCCAGCGTATCGGCTACTTCATGGCCGATCTCGACACGACAGCTGACCGGCCTGTGTTCAACAAGACAGTAGGACTGAAAGACACCTGGGCCAAACAGAACAAGTAATCGCGCACAGCAGAACGAGGGCTCCTTCATCATGCACGATAGCTATTTCGAGACCAAAGAGTTCCGTCAGCTTCTCGAGAAATACGAAGCGTCTGCCGGAACCAGTGCCACGACCTTCTTTGACGTCGACGATCTGTCGGATATCGCAGAGTATTACTATACCCACGGGCAGATTGAGAAAGCCCGTGTGGCATGCGACCATGCCCTGCGGCTCTTTCCCGATGCCGTGATGCCTAACGTCTTCCTGGCTCGGGCAGCCCTTACCGTTGACAACGACGTCAATGAGTCTCGGCGCTATCTTGCCGCTGTAGGCGACAAGACCGACTTGGAATATTGCTATATGGAGGCGGAAATCATGATTTATGAAGGCCGGCTGGAAGATGCCCGCCAGTATATCGCAGACCTTTACAGCCGCCTCGATGATGAAGAAGTGCCGGACTTCATACTTGATATTGCCACCCTCTATGCCGACTACTACTGTTACGACGATGCCGAGTATTGGCTGAATCAGTCGGAAGACACCGACGAACCCGACTACCGCGAAGTAAAGGCAAGAATAGCGATGGCAAGAGGAAACTTCGAAGAAGGGGAGGATATCCTGAACAAGCTCATCGACGAAGACCCCTACGAAGGCCAATACTGGAACAGGCTTGCCAGCGGACAGTTTATGCTCGGCCGCATGGAAGATGCCATCGACGCCACAGACTTCTCTATTGCCATCAATCCCGACGATGCAGAGGCCAACTTCACTAAGGCACAGGCCCTCTTCGCCATCGGCAAATATAACGAGGCATTACCCTATTTCGAGAAATACAATGCCTTGATGAACAAAGACCTCAGCGGTTGGCTCTATCTGGGTATTACCTACCTGAACCTTGGTGATAACGAAGCGGCCGAGAAAGTGTTCATCCAGGCAGAGCAGATACCAGGAGGCGACGGCAAGACCCTGTCGAAAATCTGGCAGGAGCATGCCTTCGCTCTCGGGCAGCGTGGCGACATCGATGGCGCCGAGAAGTTCCTGGACCGGGCCGAGGCACAGGCTGACAGCGATGAAGAACGAAACGAGATAGCCATTCTGCGGGGCCACCTGCTGCTGGCTAACGGGCGCGTGCAGCGGTCACAGGACTGCTTCAAGCAAGCTGTCACCCGTTCCGGGCATTCGCTGAAGGTTCTGCTCAATATTGCCATCTCACTCTTCGACTGCAACTACCACCAAATGGCGTACAAGATGTTCAAAGTACTCTTTGGACAGGTGGATGCCGACTGGAAAGAAGGGTATTCGTATATGGCTCTCTGCTGCTACGACCTGATGTATGATGACGAATATCTGGCGTATCTGGAGAAAGCCTGTCAGGTTAATCCCAATGAGGCACGCGTCGTGCTGTCGGAACTCTTTCCAGAAGACCTCCCCGTGGCAGAATATGTCAACCACGCCAAGTCAACGCTTAACAATGAATAGTTATGATCTCATCACTTCTGAATAATCTCAACTACGGCACTATCCTCTTTCTGATGCTCCTTGAGAGCACGGTGGTGCCCGTCCCCTCAGAACTGGTTGTCGCTCCTGCTGCCTATCATGCCGCAGGCGGAAACCTTAACGTCTGGCTGGTCATCCTCTTTGCCACTATCGGTGCCGACCTCGGTGCCACCATCAACTATGTGGCGGCACGATGGCTTGGACGGCCGGTAATCTATCGGTTTGCCAACAGCCGTTGGGGACGTATGTGTCTGCTGAATCAGGAGAAAGTGGAACGGAGTGAACAGTATTTCAACAACCACGGTATGGTAGCCACCATCACCGGCCGTCTCGTCATCGGCATCCGGCATCTGATCAGCCTGCCGGCGGGATTAGCACGAATGCACTACGGGAAGTTCCTGCTCTATACCACTATCGGTGCCGCGGCATGGCATGCCATCCTGGCTGCACTCGGCTGGTATATGCACTCCTTCGTTCCAGAAAACGAACTCGAGGCCACCATCGAACTTTATGGCGACTACATCAAGTGGGGTATTGTCGCACTTGTAGTCCTTGCCCTTCTATACTTTGTTATCAAGAAAAAGAGGAAGTGATGAGCTCCCTCTTTTTCCTGATGACCAATTATTATTCTTTATTTATTCTTCCTTCCTTATCTTTCTGTGACAAGAATGCTTAGATGATGGAGAATGCGACATCCATCATGTGGGTGAACGACGTCTGACGTTCTTCTGCTGTTGTCTCCTCGCCGGTGACGATGCTGTCGGAAATGGTGCAGATGACGAGGGCGCGATTGCCCGACCGTGCGGCATTCATATAGAGCGATGGTGCTTCCATCTCTACAGCGAGCACACCCATCTTCTGCCAGCTGTCGTTGTGAGGATTCTCATTATAAAAGATGTCCGAAGAGAACACGTTACCCACTTTGTAGTGGTAGCCGAATTTTTCGCAGGCATCGGCAGCGCGGCGCAGCAGTTCGAAGTCGGCTATAGGAGCATAGGTGCCCGGCAGCTCGTATTGTGCGGCGTAGTTGGAGTTGGTGCATGAGCCCATGGCGATGACGATGTCGCCCAGCCGCAACTCCGGGTCGAGTGACCCTGCCGAGCCGACGCGGATGATGGTCTTCACGCCATAGAAATTATATAGTTCGTAGGTGTAGATGCCGATGGAGGGTATTCCCATGCCATGCCCCATCACACTTACGCGTTTTCCTTTGTGTGTGCCAGTGAATCCCAACATGCCGCGCACGTTGTTGAATTGTACGGGGTTCTCCAGGAATTTCTCTGCCATGAACTTGGCACGTAGGGGATCGCCAGCCATGATGACGGTCTCTGCGATATCGCCCATGCGGGCTCCGATGTGTGGTGTAGGTGTTTTTGCCATGTGTTTCTTGTTTGTTTAAGTTTATGTGTTGCAAAAATAAGCAAAAAGGCTGAAAAACAAGCTAAGCATCTTTAGTTTTTAAGTTTTCTTTAGACGAATTGGCGGTAAGCCGTTAAAAAACTGTAATAATCATTGCAGTCTTTGTTCTTTTTTATTACCTTTGCAGTCAGTATTTACCAAAAAACAATCGATATGTTAGGAACGCAGGAAATTATTGTAATCGCCTTGATTATCCTCCTTCTGTTCGGTGGCAAGAAGATCCCTGAACTGATGAAAGGCCTTGGAAAGGGCGTGAAAAGTTTCAAGGATGGTGTGAACGGTATTGAGAAGGACATCAATCCTGACATCAAGCAGGATGCCGCTCCCGCCAACAAGCAGGATGACACTCCTGTTGACGGAAATAATAGCACAAAGGAAAAAGACAAATGGGCTTAGCCGATGTCTGATGACCAGGAACTAGAACTGACATTCTGGGAGCACCTTGATGTGTTGCGCTCCAGTCTTATCCGCATCATTGTCGTTACAGTGATGTGTGGTATCGTGGCATTCTGTTTCAAGGAAACGCTCTTCGATATTGTCTTGGCTCCGAAGAACAGCGACTTCATCACTTATAAGTTGTTGGGCGTAGAGCCTTTCGATGTCCATCTGATGAATATCGGTCTGACGGAGCAGTTCATGATTCATATGAAGACAGCCCTGGTCTTTGGTTTGTTGTGTGCCTCGCCCTATGTGCTCTACGTGCTCTACCAGTTCATCTCTCCGGCTCTCTATCAGCGTGAGAAACGCTATGCGGGTCGGGTAGTGGGAAGCGCCTATGTGATGTTTGTCGTAGGTGTACTGATCAACTACTTTCTCATCTTCCCGTTGACCGTCCGTTTCCTGGGCACCTATCAGGTGAGCAGCGAGGTGGAGAATATGCTTACGTTGCAGAGCTACATGGATACGATGCTCATGATGAGCCTTGTGTTCGGTATTGTCTTCGAGATACCTGTCATCAGCTGGCTCTTGGCAGTTTTCGGTCTACTGAAGGCCAAGTGGATGGGGCAGTTCCGCCGTCATGCCATTGTGGTCATCCTGATTATCGCAGCGATCATCACGCCCACCGCCGATGTCTTCACCCTGACATTGGTGTCCATTCCCATCTGGCTGCTCTATGAGGCCAGTATCCTTATCGTCAAGGCTACTGAGCGTGATGTCGATGAGGACGACGATGATGATGATGACGATGATGACTGATGTGTAGCGGCAGATATCAGTATCGGTCGCAAGAAGAATATAATCTGTTCTGCCTTCCTCCCGATATCAGGCAGAAGTGTCCGCTCGCGGACATGGGGAGGTTTCGACTATGCTCAAAACTCTAAGAACCGCTCTTGCCATTCTCTTTTTTGTAGGGATTACCATGTTGTTCCTTGATTTTACAGGAACAGCACGGTTGTGGCTCGGATGGATGGCTAAGGTGCAACTGTTGCCAGCTGTGCTGGCCCTGAATGCCGTTGTCGTTGTGGCACTGGTTGTGCTCACCCTTGTCTTTGGCCGTCTTTATTGCTCCATAGTCTGTCCGCTGGGTGTGATGCAGGATGTCATAGCCCGTGTGGGACGTGTGGGTAAGAAACTGCCTTACAAGTATTCACCTGCGAAGCAGTGGCTGCGTTGGACCGTACTCGTTCTTTTCGTCGTGGCGCTGGTTGCCGGCGTCGGGTCGTTTGTGGCTTTGCTGGCTCCCTATTCCTCATTTGGACGTATAGCCACTAACGTGCTGCAGCCGCTCTATCTCTGGGGCAACAACCTGCTGGCTGCCCTCTCCGCCCATTTCGACAGCTATGCGTTCTATAGCAAAGAAGTATGGCTGAGGAGTCTTCCCACATTCATTATCGCCATCGCTACATTATTAATAATAGGCGTGTTGGCCTGGCGTAACGGCCGTACCTATTGTAATACGATATGTCCTGTGGGGACCGTGCTCGGCTTTCTCTCGCGGTTCTCCCTGCTGAAAGTATATATCGATACCGACAAGTGCCGCAACTGTTCCAAATGCTCGCGCCACTGCAAAGCAGCCTGTATCGATTTCAAGGCCCATCAAGTTGACTATTCCCGTTGTGTCGTTTGTGGCGACTGCTTGGGGAAATGTGAGTGGGGCGCCCTGAAATATGGCAGAGTTCCAAAGTCCAATACCGCCAAGGCTCCTGAGGCCGAAAAGCCCGAAGCAGGGGAGGTGGACAAGTCCCGGCGTGCTTTCCTATTCGGCGTGGGTGCAGCGACGACGGGAACGGTACTGGCCCAGACGACGAAGAAGGTCGACGGAGGCCTGGCTGAAATAGAGGACAAACTCATTCCCAAACGTACGACGCCGCTGACCCCTCCCGGTTCGTTGAGTGCGAAGAACATGGCCAGCCACTGCACGGGTTGTCAGTTGTGTGTGGCTGAATGTCCGAACGATGTGCTCCGTCCCTCTACCGATTTGCTGAAGCTCATGCAACCCACGATGAGCTACGAGCGCGGCTATTGCCGTCCGGAGTGCACACGCTGCTCTGAAGTCTGTCCTGCCGGCGCCATCAAACCTATCAGCCGTGAGGAGAAGACATCTACGCAGATTGGACATGCCGTGTGGGTACACTTCAACTGTCTGGCCGTTACTGACCGTGTGGAGTGCGGCAACTGTGCGCGCCATTGTCCTGCCGGTGCCATTGAGATGGTGCCCATGGAGTTGGAGGATGGAGAGGAGGTCTTTGTCCCTGCCGTTGACGAGTCGCGGTGTATTGGCTGTGGTGCATGTGAGAACCTGTGTCCTGCACGCCCGTACCCTGCCATCTATGTTGAGGGACATGAGGTGCATAGGGAGTGTTAGGAGAAAGACGTTTGCAATTAGGACTTAGGATTTGTATATGAAGAAGATATCCAGACGTTCGTTTTTTAAAGTGTTCGGAACCGGTACGGCGGCTACTGCTGCCGTTGCCGTCACGGGTTGTAATGACCAGTCCAAGACGACCGTGTCGCTCGTAGAACCTCCCACCGACCGGATGACCTATCGCACAAATCCCAATAACGGCGACCGCGTGTCGCTCCTGGGATATGGCATGATGCGATTGCCTATCGAGGGTGGGAATGGGGCTGCCCGCGAGAACCCGGATGCTGCCCTTGACCAAGAGATGATCAACCGTCAGGTGGACTATGCCATTGCCCATGGTGTGAACTACTTCGACACCAGCCCTGCCTACTGTCAAGGTCGTTCTGAACGTGCCACAGGCGTTGCCCTCAGCCGTTATCCCCGTGACAAATACTTCATAGCCACCAAGCTGTCTAATTTCTCACCCGACACGTGGCCACGCAAGGAGTCGCAGGCGATGTTCGAGAACTCTCTGAAAGAGTTGCAGGTGGATTATATAGACTACCTGCTGATGCACGGCTGCGGTATGCATGCTCAGGATAAGAACGGGTTGGAGGCTTTCGCCGCCCGCTATATGGACAACGGCATCCTCGACTGGCTCGTTGAGCAGAAGCGGCAAGGCCGCATCCGTAATCTCGGTTTCTCCTATCACGGCGATGTTGAAGTCTTCGACCAGCTCATGCAGTGGCATGACGAGGGTCGTTACCATTGGGATTTCTGTCAGATAGAGCTGAACTATCTCGACTGGGAGTATGCTGACGAAATCAATTCCCGCAACACCGATGCCGTCTATCTGTACGGAGAGTTGGAGAAGCGAGGCATCCCCGCTGTCATCATGGAGCCTCTGTTGGGCGGTCGCCTGGCCAATGTTCCGACGATGATTGTCAACAAGATGAAGCAACGTCGGCCCGATGACAGTGTGGCCTCATGGGCATTCCGTTTTGCCGGTACTCCCGAGGGAGTGCTCACCGTTTTGAGCGGAATGACCTATATGGAGCATCTGCGTGAGAATATCCGCACCTATGCTCCGTTGCATCCCATTACTGCCGATGAGGACACATTCCTCATGCAGATTGCCGACGACATCTATAACCTGAACACCATTCCCTGCAACGAGTGTAATTACTGCATGCCCTGCCCCTACGGCATTGATATCCCCGGCATCTTCTCGTTCTACAACCGTTGTATCAAGGAGGGTTATGTCAATGAGAACCGTCAGTCGGAAGACTATCGCAAGGCTCGCCGTGCCTTCCTTATCGGCTACGACCGCAGCGTGCCGCGTCTGCGCCAGGCCGACCACTGCATCGGCTGCGGTCACTGTCTTCCTGAGTGTCCGCAGCGTATCCTCATCCCCTCGGAGATGGAACGTGTGTGGAAATATGTTGAGCAGTTACGCCAAGACGGGAGCCTCTGACACGTAGCATACCCCGTCAGCAACACGAAACTTGATATCGCGACCTTCAAAAGGCATTCCATAGACCTTTTGAGGGTCGTTCTGATAGTGTGGCCTGGGGTCCAGCTCGAGTGTTTTCCGAAGTGCTGACAGCTGTTGTGCGCTAAAAAGAACTTCCACAGCTTCAGGGATGACCACGCGGAGTCTGTTGATGGGGTTGTCGTCAACGAAACCGCATCGCACGCCGGGATGGCAGTCCGCATAGGTGATATAGGGTTTGATATCGTAGATGGGCGTGCCGTCCATCAGGTCGGCTCCCGCCACATGGAGGATGGGTCCGCGTGTGCTTTCCCATTCCACTCTTACGAGCCGCACGGCTGACAAGCCGATAGGGTTCGGTCGGAAGGGTGAGCGTGTGGCAAAGACACCCAGCTTGGTGTTGCCGCCGAGCAGTGGCGGCCTGACGACCAGTGCGTTAGCCGCATGTCTGTTGGCCGAGAAGGCCCAGATGAGCCAAAGGTAGTCGAATTCCTCAATGCCGCGCAGGGCATCGGCATTTCTGTATTCTGTGTTGAATACGATTTGTCCTTGCAACTCCTCTACCAGTCCGCTTTGTTTGGGAATGCCAAACTTTGTCTTGAAAGGAGAGTGGAAGTGGGCTATCTCTTTAATTTCCATGCGTCTGTACCTTTTGTCTTCTGTTCCATTCCTTCTTAGCCTCCTCTTTGATGTCTGCCTCGATTTCGCTCAACGGGCGTTCGCCTGTCGTCAGTGACTTCACCCATACGCAGATGACATAGCATACGATGGTGACAAGCGCACTGAGCAGCCATCTGAGCAGTTCGCTCTTCAGTGCGCAGACGTTCATGAACAGTATGCCTGCGAAGAAGGGTATTCCGAACAGCAGCCAGTCGGCGCCAGTTTTCATTTTGTAGCTGTCGCTGACCCGCCTGTATTCTTCATTTGCCTGAAGCAGCGTCTGCCGATGTTGCAGCCAATATGTTTCAAAACTGTTTTCTTCCATTTTTCACCTTTTCATATTTTCATTTTTTCATTCTTCATTTATCCATATCAAGTCGGACATGATGCTGTCGCTGATAAACAGTCCCTGCCGGGTCAGCCGCAGGTGGTCGTCGCTGATGGTCAGGAGTCCCTGCGAGAGGGCCTGCCGGGCGGCATTCATCAAGAACGACCGTTCTTCGCTGCTGAGTTCTCTGAGGGGCAGCCCTTGCCGGGTGCGCAGGGCCGTCGTTATCCTGTCGTTGTAGTGGGTACACCGGTCGATGAGCTCATATTCCGCAGGTCTTACCCCTTTCCCGATGGCGTGTATATAGCTGTCGATGTCGGCGATGTTCCATGAGCGTGTCTTCCTGTCGTAGGAGTGTGCGGCAGCACCGATGCCGATATAGGGTGTGTCGTCCCAGTAGCTGCTGTTGTGACGCGACTGTCGGTGGGGTAGTGCCCAGTTGCTGATCTCGTAGTGGCAGTATCCTGCATCGTCCAGTCTGTCGATGAGGCGTTCGTACATCCTTCTCGAGAGTTCATCATCGACAGGTGTCACCATGCCCTGTTCCACCATGCGCATCAGCGGCGTTCCTTCCTCGTAGGTCAGGCTGTAGGCCGACAGATGGTCGGCTTTCAGGGCGATGGCACTGTGGATGTCACGTTCCCATTCCTCCATCGTCTCCCCAGGAAACCCGAACATCAGGTCGACAGAGATGTTGCTGATGCCTGCCCGTCGCAGCCGGTCTATGGCACGGGCCACGTCGTCGCTATGGTGCCTGCGTCGCAGCATGCTGAGCCGTTGCTCGTTGAAGGTCTGTGCGCCCATGCTCACTCTGTTCACGGGCAGCAGTCCGAGTTGCTTGGCAAAGTCGTCTGACACATCGTCGGGGTTGCATTCCATGGTGACTTCGATATCTTCGTCTCCGTTCAGGCCGAAGGCCTTGGCGAGGTGTGCGAAAAGTTTCTCCATGTTGCCGGTGCTGAGTTGTGACGGCGTGCCGCCTCCGAGGTATATCGAGGACAGCCGCAGGCCGTCGGCCTCATCCCGACGCATGTCAGCCTCCCGGCATAGTGCATCGACATAGTCGTCCTGCCGCTCCCCCCTAACGGTGGAGTAGAAGTCGCAGTAGATGCATCGGCTCTTGCAGAAGGGTATATGCACGTACAATCCTATGTTGCGGCATCCGTTGTTCGTTGACATGGCTCTTTTGGATGTGTAATCGTCTCTTTTCATGACGTAAAAGCATGAAATTCGATGCAAAAGTACTAAAAGTTTTAAATGTTTGATACTTTTCGGGCAAATGATTTGGTATTTTGGCGAAAAATACCTAATTTTATGCCCGTTTTAAGCAAACAGCCACTAAATCACTTAAATCTATAACCGATATGAAAGTATATCAGACAAACGAAATCAAGAACATCGCACTCATTGGCAGTGCGGGCAGCGGCAAGACCACTCTTGCCGAAGCATTGCTTTATGGTAGTGGAATCATCAAGCGTCGCGGAACAGTAGAGCAGAAGAACACCGTCAGCGACTACTTCCCCGTGGAGCAGGAATATGGCTACTCCGTGTTCCCCACCGTTTTCCATGTGGAATGGAATAACAAAAAGCTGAACTTCATCGACTGCCCAGGCTCCGACGACTTCGTTGGTGGTGCCGTCACTGCCCTTAACGTCTGCGACCAGGCCCTCCTGCTCGTCAATGGTACCTACGGCCCCGAGGTAGGCACGATGAACGCCTTCCGTAACACGGAGAAACTGCAGAAACCCGTTATCTTCCTCGTCAACCAGCTTGACAAGGACAACTGCGACTACGAAATCATCGTCAACAACCTCAAGGAGACCTACGGAGCAAAATGCCTGCCCGTACAATTCCCCGTAGCTACCGGTCCTGCCTTCAACGCTGTCATCGACGTGCTCACCATGAAGAAGTATTCCTGGAAGCCCGAAGGTGGCATGCCCATCGTCGAGGATATCCCCGCCGACCTGATGGGAAAAGCCGAGGAGATGCGTGCCGAACTCATCGAAGCCGCCGCAGAGAACGATGAAACCCTCATGGAGAAATTCTTCGAAGAGGAAAACCTCACCGATGACGAAATCCGTCTCGGCATGCGCAAAGGTCTTGCCACCCGCAGCCTGTTCCCCATTTTCTGCGTCTGTGCAGGCAAGGACATGGGCGTACGCCGCCTCATGGAATTCCTCGGCAACGTCGTACCCTTCGTCACCGACATGCCCTGCGTGAAGAACACCCGCGGTGAGGAAGTAGCACCCGACAGCAACGCTCCCACAGCCCTCTACTTCTTCAAGACTGGCCTCGAGCCCCATATCGGAGAAGTCACCTACTTCAAGGTGATGAGCGGTACTGTGAAGCCCGGCGACGACCTGAACAATGCCGACCGCGGTTCCAAGGAGCGCATCGGACAGATCTTCGCTTGTGCCGGAGCCACCCGTATCCCCGTTGACGAGCTCAAAGCCGGTGATATCGGCTGTACTGTCAAACTCAAGGACGTCAAGACCGGTAATACCCTCTGCTCAAAAGATGCCGAGCAGCAGTTCGACTTCATCAAGTATCCTAACTCCAAGTATTCACGCGCCATCCGCTCTGCCAACGCCTCCGACATGGAGAAGATGATGGCAGCCCTGCAGAAGATGCGTCAGGAAGACCCGACATGGGTTGTCGAGATGTCGAAGGAACTCAAGCAGACCATCGTCCACGGACAAGGCGAATTCCACCTGCGCACCCTCAAGTGGCGCATGGAGAACAACGAGAAGATTCCCGTGGTATTTGAGGAGCCGAAGATTCCTTATCGCGAGACCATCACCAAGGCTGCACGCGCAGACTACCGTCATAAGAAGCAGTCGGGTGGTGCCGGTCAGTTCGGTGAAGTCCACCTGATTGTCGAGCCCTATACCGAAGGAATGGAGCTGCCTACCGTCTTCAAGTTCGGTGGACAGGAGTACCGCATGAACGTCAAGGGGCAGGAAGAAATCAACCTCGAATGGGGCGGCAAACTCGTCTTCATCAACTCCGTCGTCGGTGGCGCCATCGATGCACGTTTCATGCCCGCCATCCTCAAGGGCGTCATGGAACGTATGGAGCAAGGACCGCTCACCGGTTCCTATGCTCGTGACGTTCGCGTCATTGTCTACGACGGAAAGATGCACCCCGTCGATTCCAACGAGCTCTCCTTCATGCTCGCCGCACGCCAGGCCTTCTCGGCAGCCTTCAAAGAGGCCGGACCGAAGATCCTCGAGCCTATCTACGACCTCGAAGTTCTCGTTCCCGCCGACTACATGGGCGACGTGATGAGCGACCTGCAGGGCCGCCGCGCCATCATCATGGGTATGGACAGCGAAGCAGGATACCAGAAGCTCTCCGCTAAGGTTCCCCTGAAGGAGCTCTCCAACTACTCCATCGCGCTCAGCTCCCTCACTGGTGGACGCGCATCCTTCAACACCACCTTCGCCAGCTACGAGCTCGTGCCCAACGACGTACAACAGGCACTCATCGCAGCCCACGAGGCAGAACTCAAAGACGAAGACTAATCCCGTCCTCGTCATCACCACTTATCCGGCCAAAGACCCAGAGCGAGACATCCCGCAGGGTCTTTGGCCCTTTTCATTCGTCACGTCCCCATTCCGTCTGGAATCGGACCCCAACAGACTCTCTTTGTTACCCCATTGGGAACTCATAGGGTCCTATCGGTTTCCGCAGAAAAAGCAGAAAGGGGTCTTCGGTTTCCGCTAAATCAAAAAGCAGGAACCCAAATGAAGTCAGTCTGCTTTAAGAATAATTGCTGCCTGGTTGACTTTCATTGTGGGGGGGCCTTAGAAACCCCATCGTATTCCCTTAGGGATCACACTGTAATCTCTAAGAGTTTACATCGTATTCTCTAAGGGTTTACACCGTATTCTCTTAGGGATCACACTGTATTCTCTTAGGGAATACATCGTTTTCCGCGAACGAGAAAAAGTGGGAACGATGTTAAATAAGATTAAAACACTACATAAGATGCTGAAGCACAACGAATTAATGCTGAACTTCTCAGAGCTTCCTGCGTTTGTCTACTTTCAAACCCCTTTCATGGGAGATTATTCAGAAGGATGCTCTGACAATAGGCTTCGTGAAGGGGCGTCTGGCTTTTACCCGTACGCCAATAATAAAAACTTATTATTTTGAAGTTAGCATTCTAATTATTATCTTTGCAATTGATTAATAGGCTCTAACTATGAAAAAATCTGTAAGCCTCATGCCAGGGAGTATTATCTATGTCGCGACCTTTTTCTGTAGCATATATAAAGTGGAAAGAATAGTTGCTTCCTCCAATCGCTGCAAAGGGACCGAGATCATCAAAAAAAGGACCCGAAGGTCCTTCCTGTTTCCCATCATCGGGTTGACGATTTATCGTTCCAGTACGTTCTCGACCTGCTTCAGCAGCCATGCGTTCTGCTCTTCGATGGTGAGGGCGGAGTTGTCGAGGAGCAGGGCATCGTCGGCCTGGCGCAGGGGCGACACTTCGCGATGGGAGTCGATATAGTCGCGCTGGCGGACGTTCTGCAGGATGTCTTCGTAGTCGGCCGGCATTCCTTTTTCCTGCAGTTCTTTGTAGCGCCGTTGGGCGCGCACCTCGGCAGATGCCGTGACGAAGATTTTCAGCTCGGCGTCAGGGAAGACGACTGTTCCGATGTCGCGTCCGTCCATGACAACGCCCCCTTCTTTTCCCATCTGTTGCTGCTGTGCCACCATGGCAGTGCGTACGAACTCAATGGCAGCGACGGGACTGACATGGTTGCTCACCTCGAGGGTTCTTATTTCGTCCTCTACGCGTTCTCCGCAAAGGTAGGTGTCTGGCCGTCCGGTGAGTTCGTTGAAGCGGAATGAGATTTGAATCTCAGGCATGGCTTTTCTGAGTTCTTCCTGTTTGATGGTTCCGTCGTCACTGATGAGATGATGGCGCAGTGCATAGAGTGTTACGGCTCTGTACATGGCGCCGGTATCTACGTAAACGTATCCCAGCTTGCGTGCCAGGTCTTTGGCCATAGTGCTTTTACCGCACGAGGAGTGGCCGTCGATGGCTATTGTTATTTTCTTCATATGTATATGGCTTGATGATTGATTCTATAACGAGAATGCCGTGTTGATGAGGATTGATGACGACGAGACGTGGTATTTCCCGTAGGCTACGTGTAGCTTGAAGCGCTCGAGCTGGAGTCCTGCACCGAACGAGAGTCCTGCGCCGTGGCTGCTTGCCTCATCACCGCTGCCTATTTTCATTTCGTGTGCACGTCGGAAATTGTAGCCCATTCCCACCCATATCTGCCGGGAGATGGTGAGGTCGACGGCTCCTATCCAGTGGTCGATGAACTTGTAGCTGCCGAGGTGGTTCAGGTCAACGGCTGTTGCCGTGAAGCGCACGGGGGTGCCGGTAAGCTGTTTGCTGATGCCTACCTGCAGGTCTATAGGCAGCCGTTCGAAGTCGTCCTCGTAGGCAGACAGTTGTCCGCCGAGGTTTCGCGCTACGGCCGATAGGGACCATTCTTTCTCGGGGTCGTAGTAGTTCACGCCGAGGTCGACAGCGACGCCCGTTGAGTTGTACTGTCCGATGTATGACGTGATGAGTTTGGCGGTGACGCCTCCAGAGAGGTGGTCGGTGAGCAGATAGGAGAAATGTCCTCCGATAGCGATGTCCTTGGCACAGAACTCCCCGAGTTGGCGGTTGTACTCGTCGGTCTCCTTCATCGTGCCGTAGTTGACGTACTGTCCTGTGACAGCCACGGAGGCGCGCTGGGAGAGGACCCGGTTGAATGCTGCTCCGAGGTTGTTGGAGCCTTGCATGTAGTTCATGTAGGAGAGGTTGACGGTCTTGTCGCTGACATAGGTGAGGAGTGCGGGGTTATGGAATATCAGTGCTTCGTCGTCGTTGCTGAGGGTGATATTGTCGCCTCCCAGGGCTGCCGCATGGGCGCTCATCGGCAGTCGCAGGAAGTTATATACGGTCTGGCTCTCCTGTGCATGGCAGCAGAGGACCGTAATCGTTAAAAGTAATGTGAAAAACAGTTTTTTCATCAATTTTACTTAATTATTTCGCAAAGTTACGCATTTTTTCCTTGATTTGCGCTATCTTTGCTGCTAAATTCTGAATATAGAACGCAAAAAAGGCGCATTTAGTATGTCAGCGGCAACAGATAAGAGGCAGGTGGCTTCAGGCTCGCGAGGCTTCGCCGGCAGGCGGGGAGAGATCCTCCTGCTGTCCTTTGCCGTCGTGGTGACCTCCTTTGTGACGCTGCTTGAATACAATTCAACGGGTGCCGACGAGGCTGAGGAGAGCCAGTTGCTCGAGGAGCTGGCTCAGGATCTTGAACTGCTGCCGGCACTGGAACAGGAGCAGCTGATAGCGTCGTTGCCCGTGAAGGAGGAACTGCCGCCCACCACTCAGCTGCATCTCGTAGACGAGGAAGTAGACGAACTGCAGGTGCTCGACGATTTGGCAGCCGAGACCGACAGCGCTGCTGAGGAAGCAGACGATGCAGCCCCCGAGGTTGCTGATGTTCCGACTCCCGTTGCTGAAGAGGTGATGGCCATGGCCGATGTGGAGGAGTTGCCCGAGTTCCCCGGCGGCATGGCGTATTTCATCAAGTGGCTCACCAAGAATGTGGGCTATCCGCAGGCTGCGCGTGATGCCAGGGTGTCTGGGCAGATGACGGTCACCTTCATCGTTGGTGCCGACGGCAGTACGAGCGACATTCAGATACTCCACTCTTTCGACAAGCGCATGGACAATGCCGTCCTGGCCGTGCTCAACCGCATGCCCCAATGGAAACCGGGCAAAGACCGCGGGCAGCCCTGCCGGACGATGATGGCCGTGCCATTGGTCTTCCAGTTGCGATAACGTCTAACGTCATTAGATACCTTTACAATAATATTCAATCATGATGAAAACTTCAGAACAACTGCTGGAACTCGTCAACGACCGTCTCAGAGAGGTCGGCTCATCACGACGTCCGGTATCACTCTACGATCCCATCGGCTATGTGCTGTCGATTGGCGGCAAGCGTCTGCGTCCCGTTCTCATGCTTCTGGCATATAATATGTACAAGGAGACGGTAGAGGACATCGTCGGCCAGGCCGTAGGCATTGAGGTCTACCACAACTACACGCTGTTGCACGACGACTTGATGGACAATGCTCCCATGCGGCGGGGCCACGAAACGGTACACCTCAGATGGAATGCTAACCAGGCCATCCTCTCGGGCGACTCCATGCTCGTGCTGGCCTATCAGTATATGTCGCATTGCAGCAGCGAGAAACTCCAGCAGGTCATCGACCTGTTCACGACGACAGCTTTGGAGATAGGAGAGGGACAGCAGTACGACATGGACTTTGAGCATCGGAACGATGTCAGCGAAGATGAATATATCGAGATGATTCGCTTGAAGACCAGCGTGCTCCTCGCCTGTGCACTGAAGATCGGTGCGCTGCTGGCCGGTGCCTCGGCCTCCGACTGCGAGAATATCTATCGTTTTGGCGAACTCGTGGGATTGGCCTTCCAGCTGCAAGACGACTATCTCGATGTCTACGGCGACCCGAAAGTCTTTGGCAAGGCCATTGGCGGCGATATCCTCTGCAACAAAAAAACCTATATGCTCATCAATGCACTGGCAAAGGCTGACAGCGAACAGCGCAGGCAGCTGGAATACTGGATAGCGCAGACTCCTCAGGAAGGTACTGCCGAGGGACAGGAGAAAATCAAAGCCATCACCAACCTGTACAACCAAATCGGCATCGACAAGATGGCACAGGCAAAAATAGCCGCTTTCTTCGAGCAAAGCAGGAAATACCTTGACGCTATCGGCGTTTCCGACGAGCGCAAGCAATACCTCAAGGCCTACGTAGAGCAGATGATGAAACGTGAGTATTAATAGGAAAAGACATCATCATGATTGATACTCACGCACACCTCGACGGCGAGGAGTTCGCCGACGACCTGACTGCAGTCATCTCGAGGGCGGCAGCAGCGGGCGTCAGCCGCATCTTCCTTCCTGCCATCGACCTCACCACATCGCAGCGTATCATCAGCCTCTCCAGGCAGTATCCACATGTCTTTTCGCCCATGGGCGGCCTACACCCAGAAGAGGTGAAGGACAACTGGCAGGAACAGTTGACGGCCATTGCCGGCCTGTTGACAGCGGTCATCGCCATTGGTGAAGTGGGACTGGACTTCTATTGGAGCCGGGAATATGAGAAGGAACAGCTGCAGGCTTTTGAACAGCAGGTGGAATGGTCGGTGGAGACACGCCTGCCGCTGATGATTCACTGCCGGAAAGCACAGAACGAAATGGTGAAGATACTGCGCCGCTACGAGGGTGAACTGCCCGGCGGCGTCTTCCACTGCTTCACGGGAAATGCCCATGAGGCCATTGAACTGCTGTCGTTTCAACAGTTCAGTCTGGGCATAGGAGGCGTACTGACGTTCAAGAAGAGCCATCTGCCAGAAGTGCTTCCCCAAAACGTACCCCTGAGCCGTATTGTGCTCGAGACCGACAGCCCCTATATGGCGCCCGTGCCCTATCGGGGACAGCGAAACGAAAGCGCCTACGTCGCCGTGGTTGCCCAACGGTTGGCCGAAGCCTATGGCGTGGAAGTAGGGGAGGTGGACCGACAGACCACTGCCAATGCACTCCGTATCTTTCTTACCGGCCGTCATCCAGCCGATGAGCAGAAATAAGGATTGAGGACTGACAGCCGCATAGGATTTCCTTTTTGGCACGCTTTTTGCTTTGCTGTTGTAGTAACAGCAACAAATAATATAATAAGGTATATATTACTATGCAAAAAGGAAACATCGGGGTTACCACAGAGAACATCTTCCCCGTCATCAAAAAGTTTCTCTACAGTGACCATGAAATCTTCCTGCGCGAGATGGTGTCGAATGCCGTTGATGCAACACAGAAACTCAAGACCCTCAAGGCAAAAGGTGACTTCAACGGAGAGGAAGGCGACCTGACGGTGCGCGTTTCGCTCAACGAAAAAGAGAAGACACTGACCATCAGCGACCGCGGCATCGGTATGACAGCCGAGGAGATTGACAAATACATTAACCAGATAGCCTTCTCTGGTGTCACCGACTTCCTTGACAAATACAAAGACCAAGCCAATGCCATTATCGGACACTTCGGTCTGGGATTCTACTCCGCCTTCATGGTGGCAGAGAAAGTGGATATCATCACCAAGAGCTGGCAGGAGGGTGCCAAGGCAGTGAAATGGACCTGCGACGGCAGCCCCGAATTCACTATCGACGATGCTGACAAAGCCGACCGCGGTACCGACATTGTCCTCCATATCGCCGACGACTGCAAGGAATACCTTGAGAAACAGAAGATAGAAAGTCTGCTGCAGAAATACTGTAAGTTCATGACCGTACCTGTCTGCTTTGGCAAGCGCCAGGAGTGGAAAGACGGTAAGATGCAGGATACCGATGAGGATAACATTATTAATAATGTGGAGCCGCTGTGGACAAAGACCCCGTCGACATTGAAGGATGAAGACTACAAGTCCTTCTACCGCACGCTCTATCCCATGCAGGACGAACCCCTTTTCTGGATCCACCTGAATGTAGACTATCCCTTCAATCTCACCGGTATCCTCTATTTCCCCCGTGTCAAATCGAGCATCGAGCTCCAGCCCGGAAAGATACAGCTCTATTGCAACCAGGTGTTTGTCACCGATCAGGTGGAAGGCATCGTGCCGCAGTTCCTCACACTCCTGCATGGTGTCATCGACTCTCCTGACATCCCCTTGAACGTTTCGAGAAGCTACCTGCAGAGCGACGCCAACGTGAAGAAAATCTCTACCTACATCACCAAGAAAGTGGCCGACCGCCTGAAGGCTATCTTTAACGAGAACAGAAAAGAATACGAAGAGAAATGGGACGACCTGAAACTCTTCATCAACTATGGTATGCTCACTGAGGAATCGTTCTACGACCGCGCCAAGGATTTCGCACTCTTCAAAGACGTTGACGGGAAGTACTTCACTTTCGACGAGTACAAGACGCTGATTGAAGGCAACCAGAAAGACAAGGACGACATGCTGGTCTACCTCTATGCCACCGACAAAGAAGAACAGTACACTTTCATCGAGGCTGCCAATGCCAAAGGCTACAGCGTGCTCCTCATGGACGGACAACTGGATACCCCCGTTGTGTCAATGCTCGAGCAGAAGTTTGAGAAGACACGCTTCACACGTGTCGACGGCGATGTCATCGACAGGCTGATTGCCAAGAGTGATGTCAAGGCAACGGAACTGACCGCTGATGACACTGACAATTTGTCAGCCGTCTTCACCACGCAGCTGCCTAAACTCGACAAGGCTGAATTGCATGTGGAGATACAGTCACTCGGCGATCAGGCTCAGCCCGTCGTCATCACACAGAGCGAGTATATGCGCCGAATGAAGGAGATGAGTCGCTATCAGACAGGCATGGCCTTCTACGGTCAGATGCCCGATATGTATACCTTCGTGCTCAATGCCGACCATCCGTTGATGAAGCGTGTGCTCAGTGAGTCTACGGCAGCGACCGCCGATGCCCTGAAGCCCATTCTCAGCGAACTGAAAGGACAGCAAGCCCGTTTGGCTGCTATCCGCCAGGCTCAGGACAAGAAAAAATATGATGAGCTCACTCAGGAAGACCGTGACCAGAAAGCTGAAGCCGAGAAAGCCGTTGAGGAACAGAAGCAGAAGCGTACGCAAGTCATTGCCGACTATGCCAAGGGCAACGACGTCGTCCATCAGCTCATCGATTTGGCACTCCTGCAGAACGGAATGCTCAAGGGTGCAGCCCTCGACCGGTTCCTCAAGAGAAGCGTCGAGCTGATTAAATAACCGGCATACAGATTGGATATTTTTACACCTATTTCGAGAATAGGTCGCGCAGGGATTGGAAATCTTTCTTCAGGATGATTCCCAGTCCCTGTGTCGTTAGTGAGTTGCGGGTGAAGTAGCGGTCGTTGGTCTGGTTGTAGACGCGGACCGAGACGTTGCCGTTGGGAGTCAGCAGATAGCGCAGGTCGAAGTCGCCGATGAATGAAGAGGTGGCATTGGCATTGTCGCGATAACCGAACTGTCCGTCGAAGATGAGACGGTTGTTCAGGAGCCTGCCTTGCAGCAGTCCTTCGTATTCTGCATTATAGAACCCTTCGTCGCCAGTGGTTATGGATGCTCCGAAGTTCCAGTTATGGTTGTTCACCATCGACGACAGCAGGTTGTTAATCTGCTGGCTGATGGTGCCGCTGAGAATACTCTGCATGGCCAGCGAGGCCTGGCTCTGCTGGCTGGCGGCATCGGCGTTGTTGTTCTGCTGACCGTAGAAACGTCCGATGGCAAGCAGGTAGAGCACCTGTTGGTTCATCTCCTCCTCGGAGTTGATAAGCGAATAGATCATCTGCTTGGCATCATTACCGATGGTGGGCAAGTCGAACGAAAAGTCTACATGCGGAGCCAAGGGTGTTCCTGAGATGTTCATCTTGCAGTCTACGCGAATGTTGTTCGAGGTGAACGACCGGCCCAACTGCAAGTCGGAGAGGGGAACACCATTCACCGTGTAGCGCGCGTTGAGTTCGAGCGTGGCCTCATAGGGCTCGCCTCTGAAGGCCAGACTGGAGCCGGCAAGGAACTGGAAGTCTTTCTTGATGACGTTCTGAATGGTGAGTTTGTATGTACCGTGGTCCACGATGTAGTTTCCATAGAGGTTGAAGGCCCCGTTGTTGTGATATTGCGCACGGAGCGTTCCGTTTCCGAACAGTGTGATGTCATCGCCCGTTGAATTATCCATGATGATACGCAGGCATGCGCTGGGGTTCGCATGGATGATGAGATTCATATGGAGGTCTGATGCCGACGGTTCGAAACTGGTGCTTGCAACTCCTGCCGACAGCCCTGTCCGCCTGCCTGTTGTATTGCCGTGGTCATCGTCCCATGTCGGGGTAGGTGTCTTCCACTTCACAAATTCCTGGCTGTTGATGGCCTCAGGTGATGCCGCATTGTAGCTGACGACAGACCCTTGTTCCGGCGTAAGTTCAGCCTCAATCATACAGCGGTCGTCGTTTCCGCTGATTGTACATTGCCCTGACGCAAAGGCCGTGACGGCAAACGATACCTCGTCGAGCGGCAGGTCGGCAACGAGCATGTTGCGGGCCATGATGTCGATGTCGTAGCTGATATCTTTCAGCTCGCGATGATGGACGGCACCATTGACAACGGCGTAATGGCTGCTGACGTGCTCGCCGGCTTTGACGGGAGACTGGTAGACCGTATCGCTGCGGAATAGTATCTCGTTGGGCACAAGCTTGATGGTGTCGTTATTGAGGTAGTACGTCGTGTTGAGCGGTGTGATGGTGAGCGGTCCGCTGGCCACCATGTCACCCTCGAGATTGATATGCTTGAGGTCGCCGGCCACCCTCGTCCATCCGCTGGCACGTGCCATGACATTGCTCATGAACGAACTGCAGAAGCCCTCGACAAACTCCAACCGCGTGTCGTGGGCCTCGATGAACAAATCCATGTCGTTGCGCCACGGCGACACATAGCCGCGGATGACCGTATGTCCGTCGATGTCTTTGCTGACGGCATCGATGTCTATCTGCTGGTCTGTCTGGTTAACGGAGGCATGAGCCTGCAAGGTTCCCATCCTTCCGCTTTCAAAAAGGAAGTCGTCGACGGTCAGAAAGGCTTCAGCCTGCGGCTCGCCGAAGAGGGCGGAGACCACGGCGCGTCCTGACGCCGTTCCGGCGAAATCAACGGAGTGGAAGTCTACGAGGTCGAGAATATAAGCTACGTCAACCCCTTGCAGACTTACGCTGATGCTGTCGGCCGTGTTGTCGGTTCCGACACCGTTGATGCTGATGTGTTGCTGTCCGTTCTCTATGGACAGATGGTCGAAGACGAGCCTGTTCTTGCTGTATACGATGTCGGCAGGTTGTATGAACCATTTCGTCTCGTCGATAGTGATGACAGAGGGGTGGACGGTAGTCTGTGCTTCATTGTTCCCTTCGCTGTCAACATAGAAACGGGTGTCGGTATGCAGTTCTCCATGCAGGGCGCGCTGTCCGTTGTCGGTAAAGGCAACGTCGGCCTTCAGATGGTTGTCGGCGGCCTCGGCCTGCAGTTCCCACTGTTGAGGCTGACCCTCGTTGTTGATGCGCTTGATGATAGCCTCGGCCTTTAGCATGTCGCTATCTGTCTTCTCCTGCCAGAGATGCATCTCAGCATCCTCGTAGTAGGAGCCATTGTACGTGAAGGAGGGCAGGGTTATGTCGGCCTTATACTCCGACTGTCGGTCGTTTACGGTAGCTTGAAGCGTGGCTGGCTGATATACGTTAACGGGGATGCCGAACACTTTGTTCAGCCATCGGGTGTCGTTGATGAATGCCTGTAGCGTGAAGGCATTGTCTGGACGGACTGTTGTCGTCTCTTTGGATTCCGGCCAGGGCAGGGTGGGGAGATGACGGGCAATAAGAGTAGATACGCTGCTTGCGATGGTCGACATGTCGAAATGTCCCTTTAGCTCTGCCTGTCCGAAATCCCCTGCCAGGGCGATTCTTTCGGCATCGGCCGTGGTGCGCATCCGATGGAGATAGTAATATGCTGGCTGAAGCGAGTCGGTCTCTTGCCGCAGCACGAAGTCGCTGAGCATCACCGTGCCGTAGGGGTATCCCTTCGCCGTCGTCAGCTTGGAGATGTCGGCAGTGACATTGAAACTGACGGAGGATGGCCCCAGACGGTCTGTCAGGTGTATGTCGGCCGGACGCATCTCATCTATCTGCAGACGGGCTGTCGACGGAGCACTGCCATCGGTCGACAGGGTGCCGTCGGCAAAGCCTCGGATATTGGGGTCGTTGACGGTCAGGTTGACCGACAGCTGATTGGAAAGGGCTGCGTTATACTTGGCGTCGCCTGTTATGGCGGAGTAGGGATATCCCTTATATTCCAGTTTGCCGACTTTGAAGGTGCCGGCTGCCTCGGTAAGCGATGTCCCTGTATGGCTGGCCGTCATAGCCATCTCGGCGGATATGAAGCCCAAGTTGTCATTTCCCGCCAGTTTGCCGACGTTGAAAGCACCAGTCTTCAGCGTCCCTTCACCCTTGCCGTCACGGTCGGTGTAGTTGACGTGAAATTCCCCCAGGTCACTTGTGAACAGTCCGGCGATGGCTGCGTACTTGTCGGCGTCCCGATAGTCTATCATGCCTTTGCCGTCGAGATAAGCAACGTTTCGAAATACCTCTGGTATAGCCACGCCAGCTTCCTGCAGATGGTGATAGAACTCCTGGGTCGTGTGCAGTTGGAATGAAAGCCCCGTGGTGTCGGCGGCACTGCTGTTGATACAGCCTGTGAGACTTCCTGTCAGCATGCCGTTCATCCTTGCCTGAAGGTTGTCAGCCTGGAACGTTTTTCCTTCATACTTGAGGTGGTCAGCCTTGATGTTGACAGGATGGTTGAAGTATTGGGCTCCCCTTGCGTAATACGACAGTTCGGAAGGAACGATAGTGGCATCAAGAGATGTGATGCTGATGTCCTGTAGGGCGTTGCCCGTAGAGTCGTTTTTGCTGAGTCTTGCCCTGGCGTCAAGGGTGATGTCGCTTTGGTTAAGTTTGAGTGACAGCCGGTTGATGTCTATATTCCTGCCAGTGGCCTTCATACGGAAGGATAACGCTTTCAGCGAGGGCGCTGCCGTCTGGCTGAACGACAGCCTTTTGAGGTATAAGTCTGTTGCCTCGGAATGCATGTCGAACATCAGGTGGGCACTGAGATTGTGCAGGCTGATATGGTCGAACGGGGAAGAAGATGTCGGTGGGGTACTCAGAAGGTTGTAGCGGAATTGCCCCCTTCGGATAATCAGTGAACGGATGGAGATGTCGGGCGTACGGCTCTCTTTGGAGGAGTCGGACTTTAGCGCATCGAAAACAAACTGGCAGTTGAGTGGGGCTGATTCGTCATCGCGCGACAGGTTGATAAGCGGATTGAAGAGCTGCGCGGCAGAAAACGAAAGGCGGCCTTTCAATAGTGGTACTAAATCGACGCTGGCCGATAATTTTGATGCGTACAACAGGGTGTCGCCCTTTTGGTCGTATAGTAGGAAGTCGTTGATGATGACGCGGTTAAAGAGACCAATCTCAATGCGCCCGATTTCCGTATGAGCCTTAGTAGCCTGGCTGACGGTCTTCTCGAGAATGTTACTCATACGATACTGCACCGCCTCGGTCCGAAGCAGCAGTACTATTATCAGGAAGAAGGCAATAAGCGACCAGATAATGCCTCGTATGATGTTTTTAAACTTATTCAGAAGACCTGTTTTTTATTCCATGTGCAAAATTACAATATTTTTTGCCTATTTGAAGAATAAATCTGTGTTTTTTCTTCGCAGACTGCTTTTTTTTTGCTAATTTTGCAAACGTTTCCGGAAATAAGAAAATTATATATCAACTTTATGGTAAAAATCATCAGGTTGCGCAAAGGTTTAGACATCAACCTTGCAGGCAAAGCACCACGGCAGAAAACCGCTATTGGTAAAGCCGAGGAGTATGCCCTTACGCCCGATACATTTGTCGGGGTGACACCCAAAGTGGTGGTGAAGGAAGGTGAGCGTGTCAAAGCCGGTAGCGCATTGTTCGTTAACAAAAACTGCCCGCAGGTGTCTTTCGCATCGCCCGTCAGCGGAACCGTTACAGCCATTGAGCGAGGGGAACGGCGAAAGGTGCTTAGCGTGAAGGTTAAAGCCGACGACCAACAAGAATTTGTTGAGTTCGGAGTTAAAGAGGTCAGCCAGTTATCTGCCGACCAAGTTGTTGAGAGCCTGCTGCAAGCCGGTCTCTTCGGGTTTATCAATCAGCTGCCGTATGCAGTGTCGACAACGCCCGACACTCACCCCAAAGGCATCTTCGTGTCTGCACTGAGAGACAAACCTCTGGCATGTGATTTCGAATACGAAGTGAAAGGTCAGGAAGACGACTTCGTAGCCGGACTGATAGCATTGTCGAAAATTGCGCCAACACATCTTGGACTCGGCATCCAGCCCGATTTGCAGGCAGAACTTTTTAAGCGCGGTATTGAAAAATATGTCACGGTAACGGTGTATGATGGGAAATGTCCTGCTGGAAATGTCGGCGTACAGGTGAACCATACAGACCCCGTCAATAAAGGGGAGGTCGTCTGGATGGTCGAGCCGACGGCTGTCATCTTCTTTGGACGCCTGTTCCGTACGGGGCGCGTCAATATGATGCGGACCATTGCCATTGCCGGCAGCGAAATCACTGAGCCCGCCTATGCCGATGTGATGACTGGAACGCCCCTTACCGCCATTCTTGACAGGAAAATGAAACACGAGGACGGCGTCCGCATCATTCAGGGCAACCCCTTGACGGGTAGCCAGGCAACGAAGAATGACTTCCTCGGTGCGCACACCTCTACCATCTGTGTTCTCCCCGAAGGCGACCATGCCGACGAACTGCTCGGATGGATCATGCCGCGATGGGGACAGTTCTCGGCCAGCCGCAGTTATTTCTCATGGCTGCAGAACCTCTGGTGCTTTGGAAAGAAAAAGCAGTATAACCTTGATGCTCGTGTCAAAGGTGGTGAGCGCCACATGATTATGAGTGGTGAATACGACCGTGTGCTGCCCATGGATATTTATGGTGAATACCTGATCAAGGCCATCATCGCCGGCGATATCGACAAGATGGAACAGCTTGGAATCTATGAAGTGTCGCCCGAGGATTTTGCCCTGGCAGAATTTGTAGATTCTTCGAAACTCGAGTTGCAGAAGATTGTCCGTAACGGACTGGATATGTTACGCAAAGAAAACGCCTGAACACTATGAGTCTAAGAAATTATATCGACAAGATTAAACCGAACTTCGAGGAAGGCGGCAAGCTGCATGCCTTCAAGAGCGTGTTCGAAGGCTTCGAGACCTTCCTCTATGTGCCCAATACGACGGCCAAGAGTGGCGTGCATATTCATGATGCCATTGACTCGAAGCGTATCATGAGCATGGTAGTGCTGGCACTGATGCCCGCCATGCTGTTTGGAATGTATAACATCGGCTACCAGAACTATGCCGCAGCAGGAACACTGGCTGAGGCTTCGTTCTGGAGCATTTTCTTCTTCGGTTTCCTGGCCGTACTGCCCAAGATTATCGTTTCCTATGTGGTAGGCCTGAGCATTGAGTTTGCATGGGCACAATGGAAAGGTGAGGAGATCCAGGAAGGCTACCTCGTCAGCGGTATCATCATCCCGCTTATCGTCCCCATCGGGTGTCCCCTGTGGATGCTTGCGCTGGCATGCGCCTTTGCTGTCATCTTCGCCAAGGAAATCTTCGGCGGTACTGGTATGAACATCTTCAACGTGGCCATCGCTGCCCGCATGTTCCTGTTCTTCTCCTACCCAGCCAAGATGACTGGCGACCAGGTGTGGGTGGCACAGCACTCCATCTTTGGACTGGGCAACACACTGCCCGACGGCTTCACTGCCGCCACACCACTGGCCAATATCGGACAGGGTGTAGACGCAGGCTACAGCCTCTCAGACATGATTTTCGGCTTCATACCCGGATCTATCGGTGAGACCTCAGTTATCGCCATTGCCATTGGCGCAATCCTGCTGATCTGCATGGGCATAGCATCATGGAAGACCATGTGCAGCGTCTTCGTTGGTGGTATCGTGATGGCGCTCTGCTTCTCGTCGCTTGACATGACTCCCATACCTTGGTACGAGCACCTTGTGCTGGGTGGCTTCTGCTTCGGTGCCGTCTTCATGGCTACCGACCCCGTCACCTCGGCCCGTACCGAGACCGGTAAGTACATCTACGGCTTCCTGATTGGTGCTATGGCTGTAATCATCCGCGTGATGAATCCCGGCTATCCCGAGGGCATGATGCTCGCCATCTTCTTCGGCAACATGGTGGCACCGCTCATCGACCATTGCATCGTGGCACGCAACATTTCGAAACGTATGAAAAGAGGAGGTACAAAATGAGCAAGCTAAATACAAATTCGAACACGTACATTATATTATATAGTGCGGTTCTCGTTGTCATCGTGGCCTTCCTGCTTGCCTTCGTCTTCAAGGCACTGAAGCCTATGCAGGATGCCAACGTGGCACTCGACGTGAAGAAGCAGATTCTCTACTCGCTCAACATCCGCGGACTGGACGGCCAGGAGGCTGAAGCCAAATATGCCGAGGTGGTGAAGGAAGAGCAGGAGAATGCCGACGGCCAGAAGGTCTATCAATGCGAAGTTGATGGCCAGCACGTCCTGGTGGCCAGCCTGAAGGGCATGGGCCTCTGGGGTGGCATCAGCGGCTATCTGGGCATTAAGGACGATGGCACCGTCTATGGCGCCTACTTCAACCATGAGGGCGAGACTGCCGGTCTGGGTGCTGAGATTAAGGACTCGCAGGCCTGGCAGGAGAAGTTCCAAGGCAAGAAAATCTTCGATGCCGACGGCAACGTCGTGCTCTCAGTGGTGAAGAAGGTGGAGAATCCTGAAACGCAGGTCGACTGTGTGACAGGTGCCACACTCACATCCAACGGTGTTGACGCCATGCTGAAAGATGGTCTGAAGAAATTCTTCAAGCCCACCGTTGACACGCCTGAAGAAGTTGCGGCCAATGCCGAGACCGAGAGTGTTAATTCTACTGCCAATGAGGAGTAAATAATCGTAAATCAGTAAATCGTAAATTACTTTATGGCATTACTTAGCAAACAAAACAAAGAGGCTCTCGTCAACCCGCTGAACCTCGATCATCCGATACTTGTACAGGTACTGGGCATCTGCTCGGCACTTGCCGTCACCAGCCAGCTGAAGCCGGCCATCGTGATGGGCTTGGCCGTGACGGTGATTACGGCGTTCTCTAACGTCATCATCTCTACCATTCGCAACACCATCCCCAACCGCATCCGCATCGTCGTGCAGCTGGTGGTGGTGGCAGCTCTCGTGACCATTGTCTCTCAGATTCTGAAGGCCTACGTCTACGACGTCAGCGTGCAGCTCTCTGTCTACGTTGGTCTGATCATCACCAACTGCATCCTCATGGGACGCCTCGAGGCCTTCGCCATGCAGAACAAGCCGTGGCCGTCGTTCCTCGATGGTGTGGGCAACGGACTTGGCTACGCCATGATCCTCGTCATCGTCGGTGCAGTGCGTGAATTGCTGGGCCGCGGCTCACTGCTGGGTTTCCAGGTCATCCCTGATGCCTGCTACGACTTCGGATATGTAAACAACGGCATGATGACGATGCCTGCCATGGCCCTCATCCTCGTTGGTTGTGTCATTTGGATTCATCGTGCATACTTTTATAAGGAGAAATAAGATATGGAGCACGCAATATCATTACTTTTCAGGTCGATATTTGTCGACAATATGATTTTCGCCTTCTTCCTCGGCATGTGTTCTTACCTTGCCGTGTCGAAGACCGTAAAGACCTCCTTCGGTCTGGGAATGGCTGTGACCTTCGTGCTCACCGTCACCGTTCCCGTGAACTACCTCATGCAGACAAAAGTGTTAGGCCCTGACTGCCTTGCAGAAGGTGTCGACCTGAGCTACCTGTCGTTCATCCTCTTCATCGCCGTCATTGCCGGCATGGTGCAGCTCGTGGAGATGACCGTCGAGAAGTACTCACCATCGCTCTATGCTGCACTGGGCATCTTCCTGCCGCTGATTGCCGTGAACTGCGCCATCATGGGTGCCTCGCTGTTCATGCAGCAACGCATCCTCCTCGACCCCAGCAACTCACAGGCTATAACAAGCGTGTGGGACGCCCTCGTCTATGGCTTCGGCTCAGGTCTCGGCTGGACACTGGCCATTGTGGCAATGGGTGCCATTCGTGAAAAAATGCAGTATTCAGATGTTCCCAAGCCTCTGCAGGGCCTTGGAATCGTGTTTATTACCGTCGGCCTGATGGCTATGGCGATGATGTGTTTCTCAGGCTTAAATATTTGATGAAGTATGGCACAGTTTATAGCATATAGTATAGGAGTCTTTCTCCTTGTAATCATACTACTGGTGATTATCCTGCTCGTGGCCAAGAAGTATCTGAGCCCCAGCGGAAACGTGAATATCGAAATCAACGGCGACCGCACCATCAGTGTGCCTCAGGGCAACAGTGTCATGGCCACGCTCAACGAAAACGGCATCTTCCTGCCCTCTGCCTGTGGCGGTAAAGCCTCGTGCGGACAGTGTAAAGTACAAGTCCTGGAGGGTGGGGGAGAAATCCTCGACTCTGAGCGTCCCCACTTCACCCGTAAGGAAATAAAGGCCGGCTGGCGCCTCGGTTGCCAGTGTAAGGTCAAGGGTGACCTGAAACTCCATGTTGACGAGAGCATACTCGGCGTAAAGGAGTATGAGTGTACGGTCATTTCCAACAAGAACGTGGCTACCTTCATCAAGGAATTTAAGGTGCAACTGCCTGCTGGCGCCCACATGGATTTCCTTCCAGGCTCTTATGCACAAATCAAGATTCCTGCCTTCGATTGCATCGACTACAACGACTATGACCGCGACCTCATCACACCTGAGTATCTGCCGGCATGGGAGAAGTTCAAGATGTTCGACCTGAAGTGTAAGAATCCGCAAGACACTATCCGTGCTTATTCCATGGCCAACTATCCGGCAGAGGGTGATGTCTTTATGCTCACCGTGCGTATTGCCACACCGCCCTTCAAGCCCGACCGTTCCGGTTTCATGGATGTTAACCCGGGTATTGCATCATCGTATATCTTCTCGCTGAAACCTGGTGACAAGGTCATCATGAGTGGACCTTATGGTGATTTCCATCCCCATTTCGACTCGAAGAAGGAGATGATATGGGTTGGGGGCGGCGCCGGTATGGCTCCGCTGCGTGCACAGATTATGCACATGACGAAGACCCTCAATACGCGCGACCGAGAGATGCACTACTTCTACGGCGCACGCGCACTGAACGAGGTGTTCTACCTCGAGGACTTCCTCGGACTGGAGAAGGAGTTCCCCAACTTCCACTTCCACCTCGCCCTCGACCGTCCCGACCCCGCTGCCGATGCTGCAGGTGTAGCCTACACGCCCGGCTTCGTCCATCAGGTGATGTACAATACTTATCTGAAAGATCACGAGGCACCTGAAGACATTGAATACTACATGTGTGGTCCCGGCCCCATGTCGAAGGCTGTGGTCTCCATGCTCGACTCTCTCGGCGTAGATCCCGAAAGCATCATGTACGATAACTTTGGCGGATAATCGTTACCGTCACCGATAAGAAGAAAGAAATTATCAAGGATTAGTCAGGGAACTGCTTATCGATTGGTAATTTCTTTCTTTGTCATCAGGGGTAATACATTTGAACAATGGAAACGAATAACGATATCATTACCAGTTTGCAAAACCAGCGTGTGAAGCACGTGATGGCCTTACAGCAGAAGTCGTCCTTAAGGAAAGACGAACACAGCTTCGTCGTTGAGGGACAACGGGAACTTGAGCATTGTTTGGAAATGGGCTATCAGGCGGATAGCATCTTTGTCTGTAAGGAGTATGCCGGACGTTTCAACTTGCCGCAAGCAACTGTCTATGAGGTCACGCCGCAAGTGTATGAGCGGATGGCATATCGTGGTGGAACAGAAGGTGTCATGGCCGTTGTCAAGGCCGTTGACCATCGTCTCGATCAACTCATCTTACCAGACAATCCCCTACTCATCATCTTGGAGCGTGTTGAGAAACCAGGCAACCTTGGAGCTGTCTTGCGGTCGGCAGATGCAGCAAAGGCTGATGCCGTCATCATCTGCGATCCGTTGACCGACCTCTACAATCCCAATCTTATCCGTGCTTCCATAGGGGCCGTTTTTACCGTCCCCACGGCAGTGTGTTCTTCGGAGGAATGTATTCAGTTCTTAAAAGCCCATAACGTCAGAATTCTTACCGCGCAGCTTCAGGATTCCCGGCTCTACTATGATACGCCCATGACCGGACCGACTGCTATCGTCATGGGAACAGAGTCGGTAGGGTTGTCTCCTTTGTGGCGTGAGGCAGCCGATGCCCATATCCGCATCCCCATGATGGGTCGACTCGACTCGCTGAATGTATCTGTCTCTGCTGCCATTTTACTCTTCGAGGCCGTAAGGCAAAGAACGATCCTCTAAAAGCTTTTTTCTTGGAGTGATGTGTTTGTCGTGCCTTTCCGAAGGATATAATAGAGCACTCCCATGTCGTTCTACTTGCACGGGAAGGTGCAAAAGATAGAAAATGAGCGAATAAATTTTGTTATTCGCTCACTTATTTGTATCTTTGCAGGCAGGTTCAAAGAAAGACCTGTTTGCATTATTGCACGGAATCACAATAAATAAAGAAATATAAGATGAAAGCATTTGTTTTCCCTGGACAGGGAGCCCAATTCTCAGGTATGGGTAAAGACCTGTATGAGCAAAATAGTCTTGCCAAAGAACTGTTTGACAAAGCCAACGACATTCTTGGCTATCGCATTACCGATATTATGTTCAACGGAACAGACGAGGAACTCCGGGAGACGAAAGTCACTCAACCTGCCGTATTCCTGCATAGCGTGATTACCGCATTATGTGCCGATACTGTCAAACCGGATATGGTGGCAGGCCATTCGCTCGGTGAATTTTCAGCACTGGTGGTAGCCGGCGCCCTCTCGTTTGAGGATGCCCTTCGGCTGGTCTATGCTCGTGCCATGGCAATGCAGAAGGCTTGTGAGATATGCCAGGGTACGATGGCTGCTGTCATCGGTTTACCCGACGAGACCATTGTGAAGATCTGTGAAGAAGTGTCTGCAAAAGGTAACGTGGTCGTTGCCGCTAATTTCAACTGCCCCGGTCAGCTGGTTATTTCCGGAAGCGTTGAAGGAGTCAACGAGGCCTGTGAGATGCTGAAGGCAGCAGGAGCCAAGCGTGCCCTGCCGCTGAAAGTCGGCGGTGCATTCCATTCCCCGCTGATGCAGCCGGCAAAGGACGAACTCGCTGCAGCCATTGAGTCAACGGCGTTTAATGATGCTCAGTTGCCTATCTATCAGAATGTCGACGCCAAGCCTCATACCTTGGCCTCGGAGATAAAGGCAAACCTCATCGCACAGCTTACCAGTTCTGTCAGATGGACGGAGTCTGTCCAGAATATGATTGCCGACGGTGCTACTGACTTTACGGAATGTGGACCGGGCAAGGCTCTGCAAGGAATGATTGGTCGCATCAGCAAGGATGTGACAGCACATAGCTAAGAATTATGATGACCATCTATCAGCTTTTACCGCGACTCTATACCAATCGAACCTGCCAAAACATTACTGGCGGGTCGATTGTTGATTGTGGTTGCGGTAAGATGAACGATATCACTACCGATGTGCTGTTGAGAATCCGTGAGTTGGGAATAACGCATGTCTGGTATACGGGTGTTCTCCGGCATGCAACAAAGACCGATTACTCCGCCTATGGTATTCCGAGGCAGAATGCAGATATCGTCAAGGGGGAGGCTGGGTCACCGTATGCCATTACCGATTATTATGACGTAGACCCAGACTTGGCCACCAGCATTCCTGACAGGATGCAGGAGTGGGAAGCCCTTATCTCGCGTACTCATCAGTGCGGGATGAAGGTAGTCATGGACTTTGTACCCAATCATGTGGCGCGTGAGTATCGGTCGGTTTGCCTTCCTGAAGGTGCACGCGACATGGATGATGAGAATTTCTACCTGATAGATGGAGAGATTAATATAGGGAGTTATCATGAACGTCCGGCTCGCGCAACAGGCAACGATGTCTTTCACACCAGCCCATCCATGAACGACTGGTATGAGACCGTCAAGTTGAACTACGAGCATCATGACACTTGGGAGAAGATGGTTGCCATCTTGATGTTCTGGGCTTCCAAGGGCGTTGACGCCTTCCGCTGCGACATGGCAGAGATGGTGACAACGGCATTTTGGACATATGCCATTGGAAAGGTAAAGGCGCAATATCCTCAACTGCTGTTTATTGCAGAAGTATATAATCCCCGCCTGTATCGCGATTATATCCGGAGCGGGTTCGACTATCTGTACGACAAAGTGGGGATGTACGACTGCCTGCGCGACGTGACAATCCACAGACGCCCCGCTCGCGACATCACATGGCAATGGCAGGCAACCGATGACATCAGCGGTCATATGCTCTACTTCCTCGAAAATCACGATGAACAGCGTATTGCTTCCGACTTCTTCGTCGGAGGCGCTGCCCACAAGGCTTTGCCTGCCGCTATGGTCAGTATCCTTCTCCAGTCGAATCCCTTCATGATCTATATGGGACAGGAACTGGGTGAGCCTGGTATGGATGTGGAAGGGTTTAGCGGGTGCGACGGCAGAACTACAATCTTCGACTATTGGACAGTAGGGTCGTTATGCCGCAACTATGAAAACCGCCTCACTGCTGACGAGCAGAAGCTCCGCGACAGCTACACCCGCCTGCTGCATATCGCAACAGAGGAGCAGTCTATCAGCCAGGGACGCTTCTTCGATCTTATGTATGTCAACGGCTACTCAGAATCCTTCGATGACACTCGGCTGTATGCGTTTATCCGAAAGAGCGGTAAAGACACAATACTTGTCGTTGTCAACTTTGCCGACGAGGACCTTCCTTGCAAGGTGAATATCCCCCAGCATGCCTTCGACTATCTTCAGATGGAAAAGGGTACCTATCAGGCCGTTGACCTGATAACCTCAGAAGCTTCTACATTGTCGCTCTCTACCGATAGTCCTGTTGAAACCATCGTTCCTGCCAGGAGTGGGAGAGTGTATAAGTTTGCTTTATAAAGAGTTAAGTATAAAGAAGGTAAACGGTAAGTACATAACGAGTTATGGAAGAACGAGACACAGCCTTTCCGCCTGCCCATACGGCCGAGCATCTGCTTAATCAGCTGATGCAACGGATGTATGGTTGCGAAAGAAGTCATGATGCCCATATCGAGCGGAAGAAAAGCAAAATGACATGGATCATCGACCATAAGCCAGATAGGAAAGAAGAGCAGGCCATAGAAAACGAGATGAACCGACTGATAGCCGAGGACATGCCAGTGACTTTTGAGGAGATGACGCGCGAAGAGGTGCGGCAGCTTATCGAAAATGCTCCAGAGGGAACACCTGACAGCCGTATCTCCCTTGATCGTCTCCCGACGAACGATAGCGAGTACGTGCGTTTGGTGCGTATCGGTGACTATGATGTCTGTCCGTGTATCGGCAAGCATGTCCGCAGTACCGGTCAGATAGGAAAATTTGAAATGCTGGGCACCAACTGGGATAATGACAGTCGGCAGTTCCGTATCCGATATAAGATAGTATAACATACTTTTTGGGGAACTTAATGCCCGTAAACTAAAATAATATCGTGTTTTTTTGGCGAATAAAGAAAAAAACACTATCTTTGCAAAAAATATTCATATAAGGGTTGCGCCGGATCAGATAGGGATACTCATCAAATAACCAAAGAAAATCCGAGAACGCTCCTCGCATTCAATGGCGGGCCACATAATCTTCTTTATAGGAGGTAAGTCGTTTAGGACCGGTGGATTACAACGATGCAGGGCACTCACCAATTTCAATTATCGGAGTTTCATCACATCGCCGGGCACCCCTTTTTTTATTTACATTTATTTACAGATAACAGTCACACCATGTTTAGCGGAATAGTAGAGGAAATGGCACAAGTTGTCGCCATTCAAAAAGAGCAGGAGAATATTCATTTCACGATGAAGTGCTCCTTTACTAATGAATTGAAAATTGATCAGAGTGTCAGCCACAACGGTGTCTGTCTTACGGTTGTCCGGATAGAAGGCGATAGCTATGTGGTCACGGCCATGAAGGAAACGCTGGAACGTTCTAACCTTGGATTGCTGAAAGTCGGTGACCATGTAAATGTAGAACGTTCGATGCTGATGAATGGCAGGCTCGACGGACATATCGTTCAGGGACATGTTGACCAGACGGCGCGTTGTGTCGCCATGCGTGATGCAGAAGGGTCGACCTATTTCACTTTTGAGTATGACTCTTCACCCTCGATGGCTCGCCGCGGATATTTCACGGTTGATAAAGGCTCGGTTACTGTTAATGGCGTCTCACTGACCGTCTGTGAGCCTACGGATAATCAATTCACTGTCGCTATCATCCCGTTCACGCGTGAAGTGACTAATTTCGCATATATCACGGTAGGAACTGTCGTTAACATTGAATTTGACATTCTCGGGAAGTATATCGCAAGACTGCAGCATTTTGCACAATAAATGTTAATTATCGCCTTACTGCATAAACCATTTCCCAGTGGTCGTCGTCTTAAAGGTATATATCGGGAAAAAAGAACAATTCATCATTTATTAATATGAGAAAGCCGACCCTTATCTTGCTTGCCATTCTGTTGTTGGGATTAACGCAAGATGTCCATGCAAAGCAATGGACGTTAAAAGAATGCATAGCATATGCCATTCAGAATAATATCACCCTGAAGAAATCATTGCTGCAGAAGATGTCCGCCCAAGAAGATATAGCCATGAGTCAGGCTGCATTACTGCCATCGTTGTCGGCTTCTTCCTCGCAGAACGTCACCTATCGCCCGTGGCCAAACAGCTCGCAGGCATCGGTGCAGAATGGATACGTGCAGTCGAGCGTGGACAAGACGTATTATAACGGCTCATACGGCATTAGTGCGAATTGGACGGTATGGAATGGAGGACGGAACACGAATGCCGTCAAAATGAATAAGATAGCAGCAGAGCAGGCTGAGTTGGATTCAGCCACGACGGCTAATCAACTGATAGAGCAGATAGCACAGCTGTTCGTTCAGATCTTATATATCGACGAAGCCATTAAGGTGAATAAGGCCAGCCTGGAGACCAGCATCGCTAACGAAGAGTCCGGACGTAGCATTCAGGCTGAAGGAAAAATGAGCAAGGCCGACTTGGCACAACTCGTTGCCCAACGTGCCCAGGATGAGTACAATGTCGTTGAAGCAGAGAGTAACGCCAGGAACTATCGGCGGCAACTCAAGCAACTCCTGCAGTTGGTCGATGAAGAGGAGTTTGAAATCGTCACTCCGCAGACCACCGACGAGATGGCACTTGAAACTGTTCCCGTCATGCACGACGTGTATGAAAGTGCGTTGAGCCGTCGCCCGGAAATCCTTAATGCCCAGTTGGCAATAGAGAGTAGTGAACTGGCGCTTAAGAGTGCGAAAGCACAGCGCCTTCCCACGATAGGCGTCTCAGGAAGTGCATTCACCAGCACCTCATCGATGAGCGACAAGGCCTGGGGTTCTCAGATGAAGACAAACTTCGACGTCGGAGCCGGCGTGTCGCTGAGCATCCCGCTCTTTGACAACCGACAAGCCAAGACATCCATCAACAAGGCAAAAATACAGCGGGAAGGTTACCTGCTGGATTTGAAAGACAAGCAGACAACCCTCTATTCTACTATTGAGGACTATTGGCTTCAGGCTGTTACCAATCAGAATAAATTCACTGCAGCAAAGGCAAATACCGAAAGTGCTCAAGAGAGTTTCCGGCTGGCCAATGAGAAGTTCAACCAGAAAATGATCAATACCGTAGAACTCATGCAGAGCAGGGATAAATTCCTGCAAGCCCAGCAAGCTGAACTGCAAAGCAAATATCTCACCATATTGAACATCAGCATGCTGAACTTCTATCAGAATGGAGAATTGTAAAGGCGTTAATGACGTCGTCAACTGATTTGTCAACATAATAAGATTATATTGATATATGAACAAGAAGATTGGATTTATTATAGCCGCAGTGGCAGCCATCATTCTCGCCTTTTGGCTATTATCGGGAAACAAGAAGAAACATGAAATCAGTTTCTCTACGGAGAAGGTCGCTGTCACCAACATCCAAAACAGCATCACGGCTACAGGTACGATAGAACCTGTTACGTCGGTCACTGTCGGAACTCAGGTGAGCGGTATCGTCAGTAAGTTGTATGTCGACTACAATTCAAATGTGAAAAAAGGACAGGTTATCGCTGAACTTGACAAAACCAATCTGATTAGTCAGCTGAATGCGGCAAAGGCCAATCAGAATACTGCACAGAGTTCGCTTGACTATCAGCAAGCCAATTACAACCGATACAAAAATCTCTACGACAAGGGATTGGTGAGTGCCGACGAGTTTGAACAGGCGAACCTTGCTTATGTGCAGGCAAAGAATCAGGTAGCCTCGGCCCGGGAGGAAGTACAGCGGGCACAGACTAATCTCGGATATGCCACCATCACCTCGCCAATCGACGGCGTCGTACTTTCTAAATCCGTGGAAGAAGGGCAGACGGTGGCTTCTTCATTCTCTACGCCCGAGCTGTTCGTCATTGCCCAAGACCTCACGAATATGCGGGTCATTGCCGATATTGACGAAGCCGATATAGGAGGTGTCATGGAAGGTCAGCGCGTAAGTTTTACGGTAGACGCCTTTCCCGATGACGCTTTTGAAGGTAGAGTTACGCAAGTGCGCCAGCAGGCCACGACAGAGAGCAATGTCGTCACCTATGAGGTGGTTATCTCGGCACCGAACAACGACCTCAAGTTGAAGCCAGGTCTAACCGCGAATGTCACGATCTATACGTTGGAGAAGAATGGTGTGCTGGCCGTTCCCAACAAGGCCCTGCGCTTTATGCCCAATGACGCCATCCTGACAGAGGGCCAGACCATCGAAGATGTAGAAGCACAGACGAAGGTGTGGACCCTTGAAGGCAGCGTGTTCAAAGCTCATGCCGTTCAAACCGGAACCAGCAATGGCACATTGACAGAAATCGTCAGTGGTATCAGTGAGAACACGGAGGTACTGACTGATTTTACTTTCAGCAGTGTTGAAGCCGATGAAGAACAGCAGGCGGCTAATCCCTTCATGCCTCGTCCGCGAAACAATCAGAAGAACCAGCAAAAGAAATAAAAAGGTAACATGGCAGAAACGTCAGAGAACAGGAGAGTCGTCATCGAACTGCAGAACGTAAAGCGGTACTTCCAGGTTGGCAGTGAGACGGTGAAGGCGTTGCGAGGCGTCTCCTTCAAAATCTATGAGGGAGAATTCGTCACTATCCAGGGAACGTCAGGCTCGGGAAAGTCTACCTTGCTCAACCAGCTGGGGTGTCTTGATACGCCTACGAGCGGTGAGTATTTCCTCGACGGCATTTCTGTTCGTACGATGTCCAAGAACCAGCGTGCTCATTTGCGCAACCGGAAGATAGGATTCGTTTTCCAGAACTATAACCTGCTGCCGAAGACTACGGCGGTGGAGAATGTGGAACTGCCATTGATGTATAATTCCGAAGTATCGGCAAAGGAACGCAAGGAGAGAGCTGTCAAGGCCCTTCAGGCCGTGGGGTTGGGCGATCGTCTGGAGCATAAGTCCAATCAGATGTCCGGAGGACAGATGCAGCGTGTGGCCATTGCCCGTGCCCTTGTCAACGACCCTGCAGTGCTGTTGGCCGATGAGGCTACGGGAAACCTGGATACAAGGACGTCGTTCGAGATGCTGGTTCTCTTTCAGGAACTGTATAGGCAGGGGCATACGATTATCTTTGTGACCCACAACCCTGAGATAGCCGAATACTCTTCACGCAACATCTTCCTGCGTGACGGAAAGATACGTGAAGACACCATCAATCAGAATATCAAGTCGGCAGCCGAAGCCTTGGCTGCGCTACCCGATAACCAAGACGATTAACGCTGCGATATGAATATAACCAATCTTTTCAAGGTCAGTCTGAAAGCTATTGCGAGCAACAAGATGCGCTCGTTCCTTTCGATGCTGGGCATCATCATAGGTGTCGCTGCGGTAATCATCATGATGTCCATTGGACAAGGTTCCAAGGAAAGCATCCGAAAGGAACTGTCGACCATGGGTACCAATCTGCTGACCATCAGGCCGGGTGGTGAGATGCGAGGCGGTGTCAGGTTGGATCCTTCAAGTATGCAGACATTGAAGATGGCCGACTATGAGCGTATCCTCAATGAGAAGAAGTTCGTTACCAAGGTGTCGCCCGAGGTTACGGCCAGCGGTCAGGTCATCTATGGCAATAACAATACCAACACCACCGTCTATGGCGAGTCGCCCGACTATCTTGACATCAAGCTGTGGACCGTTGAACGTGGCGACTGTTTTACGGAGGAAGACATCAGAAAGGCCTCGAAGGTGGCGGTAGTAGGGAAAACCATTGTCACTGAACTGTTTGGCGAGAGTGTAGACCCCATAGGAAAAACCATTCGTTTCAAGTCTATCCCCTTGCGTATTGTAGGAGTGCTGAAGTCGAAGGGCTATAACAACTGGGGAATGGATCAGGACAACGTGATTATTTCACCCTATACGACGGTTATGAAGCGCATTGCCGCACAGACTTGGTTCAACAGCATCAACTGCTCGGCCTTGACGGAGGAACTCTCTGATGCTGCCATCGACGAACTTACGCACATCCTTCGCAGCAATCACAAGCTGAAAGCTGATGCAGACGATGACTTCACCATCCGTTCGCAAGCAGAAATGATGGAGACCATGTCAACGACCATGGATACAGTGACGATTATCCTCGTTGTTGCTGCAGCATTCTCGCTCCTCGTTGCCGGTATAGGCATCATGAACATCATGCTCGTCAGTGTCACAGAGCGTACTAAAGAGATAGGACTGAGAATGTCGGTAGGAGCTACCGGACTGGTCATTTCCATCCAGTTCCTCATCGAGTCAATCCTCATCTCGTTGACCGGAGGACTGTTGGGCGTGCTCTTGGGCTGTGGCGTGAGCAAGTTCGTCGTACCCTTGGCAGGCATGCCTTCAAGCGTTCCTGCATGGTCCATATATGTATCATTCCTTGTCTGTGTCTTTATCGGTGTGCTCTTTGGTTATATCCCTGCCCAAAAAGCAGCACGGCTGGATCCGATAGAAGCCATCAGGTATGAATAGTTGACGAAGAATATAAACTGACATAAGAATAAACTTGGCAGATTTGAAGAAAAAGGTTAATGTAGGCGGTATTATCCTGATTGTGGCATGGATAATGGTGTTCCTGAGCCCACTGATGTTTATCAATCTCACACAGGGATTGGTACCTAAGCGCTTCTTGTTGGAACTCTCCATCCCGCTGTCTATGTTCATCGTCTTCTTTGTCAACTTTATCTGGCTGGCACCGAAATATCTGCTTCAGGGCCGGAGTTTGTCTTACATCAGTCTGAACATCCTGATGATTTCAGGTTTGGCCTTTCTGATTCAAGAATGGGTAATCTTTTCCGGACATACATGGTTTAAGGAAATGTATGACTATTCAGCCGAGATGAAAGCCTCATTCATGAATTTCAGTTCCCAGATGAAGTTTTTCTATATCGGCAGAGATGTCTTCAATATGTCCGTATCGGCTACCATTGCCACTGCCATCGTGTATTCACGCAATTGGGCAGTCATGGCAAACCGTCAGGCCGTCATTGAGCGTGAGCGTGTGGAGATGGAGATGCAGATGCTTAAATACCAAATCAATCCGCATTTCCTACTGAATACCTTTAATAATATCTATGCGTTGATAGCTATTGATTCGGAGAAGGCCAAGGCGGCCATTCTGGAATTAAGCAGTTTGTTCCGTCACATGTTGCAGAATGGCGATGCTGCCAGCGTGCTCTTGAAGGATGAAGTCCGGTTTGTTGAGGATTATATCAGTCTGATGCGGATTCGTCTTTCAAATCATGTGCAGGTCGTCACCGATATTGATATCTCCCGCGTACCACAGGCAAGGATTGCCCCATTGTTGTTTATCTCTCTCATCGAGAATGCTTTCAAGCATGGTGTGTCAGTAGACAAACCCAGCTTTATCCACATCGTCATCAAGGCCGATGCAGACTCCATCCTCTGTGAGATAATCAACAGCAATCATCCCAAGAATACCACTGACCGGAGTGGCAGCGGTATCGGGCTGGAGCAGGTGAGACGCCGTCTGGAGCTTTACTATGAAGGAAAATATAAATGGGAATATGGCTTAACAAATAACAATAACGATTACCATTCAAGAATTATACTTTATGACACTAAACTGCATCATTATTGACGACGAACCGCTGGCAGCAGAACTCTTGGCCAGCTATGTCAAACGTACTCCGTTCCTCTCATTGACCGGAACTTTCAACAATGCCATCACGGGGATGCAAGCTATTCGCGAAAAAGAGGTTCACCTCTGTTTCATGGACATTCAGATGCCTGAACTCAATGGCTTGGAACTCGCACAGTTGATTCCTTCGCGCACGAAGGTTATCTTTACAACGGCATTCAGCCAGTATGCTGTTGATGGTTATAAGGTGAACGCGTTGGACTACCTGATGAAGCCCATCAGCTATGATGACTTCCTGGCATCTGTCTATAAAGCCGTGAAGTTTTTTGCTGAGTTCCCGTCCTTAGGAATGTCGGATCGCTTTTTCTATGTCAAGAGCGACTATAAGCTGGTTAAGGTTGACTTCGATGATATTCTCTTCGTGGAAGGCGAGAAAGACTACGTGAAGATTTACCTTGAGTCACGGGAAACGCCTATACTCTCTCTGCTCAACCTGAAGAAAGTGGAGGAGTGCCTGCCGAAGGGTGAATTCATGCGTACCCATCGCTCTTACATTGTTCATCTCACCAAGGCAAGTGTCATTGACCGCTTGCACTTTGTCATTGGGGAGAACCGCATACCAATCTCGGAGACTTATAAGCCGGAGGTTATCAAGTATCTTGATAGCCATTCGCTTTAACAGGAGTGAATGAAGAAAATACCCTTACAATCCGTCGTGACTCTGTCTGCGGCGTCTTGTAAGGGTTCTTTTAGATGGCGAGGAGTTCCTCAGGTTCACCGATGCATGTCGTTGCACCGTGGGCCAGCAGGAAGTCTCTGTTGCGAAAGCCCCAGAGCACACTGATGCATGGAAGACCGCTGTTCTTGGCAGTCTGCAGGTCAACGTCGCTGTCTCCTACATATACGGCATGGCGCTTGGCTGACCCCAGCTGTCGCAATGCCTCATGAACGGTGTCGGGGTAGGGCTTTTTTCTTAGCGGATGGTCAGGAAAACCTTTCGGCACGATGGCAGGCCGGGCCGTCTCGCATTCGCCTACTGCGACATCGATGTAGTCGCCAAAGAAGTAGTCGACGAGTTCGCGGGTTGCATCGTAGAACTTATTGCTGACGACAGCCATGCGGCAACCGTCGTTTTTCAGATGCTGCAGCATGTCTTCTATTCCAGGATATGGCTCGGTGGTGTCGAGGCTGTGCTCCATGTAATAGTCAATGAATGTCTTATACGTATCCTGAAGGAGCGTGTCTGGAGTTCCGTTGGGAACGGCACGTTCGATAAGCTTGAATACGCCGTTCCCAACGAAATGTCTGACTTCATCGATGCTGCGTTCTTTCATTCCGTTCATGCGGAGTGCATAGTTGCAGCTTGTCGTCAAGTCGTTCAGTGTGTCAAGAAGTGTTCCGTCAAGGTCGAAGATATAGGTTTCGTATGACATGGACTTAACAGAGATGAGCCAATTCTACAACCTTTTCCACTGCAGCATGAATACCTTCGAGCAGTTTTCCTCCTGCTGAAGCATAGTGCGGTTGTCCGCCGCCTCCGCCTTGTATGAGTCGTGCGGCTTCCTTGACCATCTGTCCGGCATTGAGCTGGTGCTCGCTGACCATGTCGTCAGAGAGCATGACAGAGAGCAGGGGCTTGTCGCCGGCTGTAGAGCCGATGACGCAGAGGAGTTGCTGTGGCAGTGCCTCACGGACTTTAAAGACAAGGTCCTTGGCTTGTGCGGCATCGACGGGCAGTACAGCTTTGACCACGTTGACACCGCCAATCACCTCTGCTCGTTCGATGAGGGTCTGCTTCATGCGTTCCACGGCCTGGGCCTTGAACATCTCAAGGTCTTTCTTCATCGCGTCGTGTTCTTCTATTTGCTTGATGATGGCGGTTTGCAGGTCTTTGGCATTGTTGAACAAGGCCTTCAGTGCGCGCAGGGTGTCCTCCATGGCGTAGATGGCTTCCTCGCAATTCTTGCCTGTGATGGCTTCGATGCGTCGGATGCCAGCAGCGACGCTACTTTCACTGAGTATCTTGAACATGCCGATTCTTCCTGTGGAGCTGGCGTGTATGCCGCCGCAGAACTCGCAGGACGGACCGAAGCGTACGACACGTACGGTGTCGCCGTATTTCTCTCCGAAGAGTGCGATGGCTCCCATCTCCCGTGCTTCTTCGAGCGGTGTGTTGCGGTGTTCGTCGAGCGGGAGGTCCTGTCGAATCATGTCGTTGACGATGCGTTCTACCTCGCGCAGCTGTTCGTCGCTCACCTTCTCAAAGTGTGAGAAGTCGAAGCGGAGCGTGCTGGGTGAGACGAAAGAGCCTTTCTGTTCCACGTGGTCGCCGAGGACCTGCTTCAGGGCATAGTCGAGAAGGTGGGTTGCCGTATGGTTGGCAGCAGAGGCATTCCGCTTGTCGGTGTCTACACATGCCATGAAATCGGCGTCGATTTGTTTCGGCAGTTCACGCACGATGTGTATGCTTTGGTTATTCTCGCGCTTGGTATCGATGACTTCGATGGTCTCGTTTTCGGAAACGAGAACACCCTGGTCGCCTACCTGTCCGCCCATCTCTCCGTAGAACGGTGTGTTGTCAAGGACGAGTTCATAGTAAGTGGCTTTTTTCTGTGTCACCTTTCTGTAGCGGATGATGTGGCATTCGTATTCCGTGTAGTCATAGCCCACGAAGTTCTGGGTTCCTGCGGTGAGCTCCACCCAGTCGCCGTTTTCTACTTGTGCGGCGTTGCGTGCACGCTCTTTCTGCTTCTGCATCTCTTGGGCGAACTGCTCTTCGTCGACGGTATATCCGTTTTCGCGGCAGATCAGTTCGGTAAGGTCGAGCGGGAAGCCATAGGTGTCGAAGAGGCGGAAGGCGGAGACACCGTCGAGGACGGTCTTGCCGTGAGCCTTCAGCTCGTCCATAGCACCGTTAAGGAGGTTGATGCCGCGGTCGAGTGTGCGGAGGAACGACTCCTCTTCTTCTTTCATCACGCGGCCGATAAGTTCCCGCTGGGCTTTCAGCTCAGGGAAGGCATCGCCCATCTCCTCGATGAGCACAGGCAGCAGCTTGTAGAGGAATCCGTCTTTTTGTCCGAGGAAGGTGTAGGCATAGCGTACGGCCCGGCGTAGGATGCGGCGTATGACGTATCCGGCCTTGGCATTTGACGGCAGCTGTCCGTCGGCAATGGCGAAGGCTACGGCGCGCAGGTGGTCAGCACAGACGCGCATGGCCACGTCAACCTCTTCTTTCTCGTTATAGTGCAGACCCGTCAGGCGTTCCTCCTCATGGATGATGGGCTGGAAGATGTCGGTGTCGTAGTTTGACTGCTTGCCCTGGAGCATGCGGACGAGGCGTTCGAATCCCATTCCCGTATCGATGACTTTCATCTGCAGCTTCTCCAGCGAACCGTCGGCCTTGCGGTTGTACTGCATGAACACGATGTTCCATATCTCGATGACCTGCGGATGGTCTTTGTTTACCAGGTCGCGTCCAGAGATGCCCGACTCGCGCTTTTCCTCTTCCGAGCGGGAGTCGACATGTATCTCTGAGCAGGGACCGCAAGGACCGGTGTCGCCCATCTCCCAGAAGTTGTCGTGCTTGTTGCCGTTGATGATATGGTCGGCAGGCACATGCTTCAGCCAATAGCCAGCTGCTTCATCGTCGCGCTCGAGGCCTTCTGTCGGGTCGCCCTCGAAGACGGTGACGTATAGGTTCTCAGGGTTGAGCTTGAGCACGTCGACCAGATATTCCCATGCCATGTCGATGGCACCCTCTTTGAAATAGTCGCCAAACGACCAGTTGCCCAGCATTTCGAACATCGTGTGGTGGTACGTGTCGTGTCCCACTTCTTCGAGGTCGTTGTGCTTTCCCGATACGCGGAGGCATTTCTGTGTGTCGGCACGCCGGCGTGGCTCCGGCTGCTTTGTTCCGAGAATGATATCTTTCCACTGGTTCATTCCTGCGTTGGTGAACATCAGTGTGGGGTCGTCTTTAATCACCATGGGAGCCGATGGCACGATGACGTGTCCTTTCGACTCGAAGAATTTCTTAAACGATTCGCGTATTTCTTTTGCTGTCATAATAACGATGAATGATATGTTTTTTCTTTTCGGCTGCAAAGTTACGAAAAATCTGAGTAAGTGAGAAGAAAACTAACGAGTTTGTTTTCTCGAGCGTGAAGATTTTATATAAAAAACGAGAGCAGAACAAAATAAATCTGGATTTAATTTGGTTTCATCTCTTGTCAGAATGGAAAAATAGTGGTAATTTTGCATGCAGACTATCATGTAGCGTAGAACTAATGCGATATAGACTATGACAACAATACTTATAGGACTTCTCATTCCTCTTTTGGGAACGATGCTCGGAGCGGCCTTTGTCTTTCTGATGAACGACAAGATGTCGTTTCGGTTGCAGAAGACTTTGCTGGGTTTTGCCTCTGGTGTGATGGTGGCGGCTTCTGTCTGGTCGCTGCTGATACCCGCCATCGAGATGGAAGCCCATAAGGGGCCGTGGTCTGTATTGCCTGCTGTCGTCGGCTTCTTGTCGGGTATCGGTTTCCTTTTGCTGCTTGACGAGGCAACCCCACACCTTCATCTTGGAAGCGACAAGCCGGAAGGTCCCCGCTCGCGGTTGTCGCGGACGGCGATGCTTGCTCTTGCCGTGACGATCCATAATCTTCCTGAGGGCATGGCTGTCGGTGTTGTGTTCGCTGGGGCAGGGCAGGGGCTTGCCGGCATCTCGATAGCATCGGCTGCCGCCGTGTCTATCGGTATTGCCATTCAGAATATTCCTGAGGGTGCCATCATCTCCATGCCTATGCGTGCGGAAGGTAATTCCAGGTGGCGCTCGTTCCTCATTGGCAGCCTGAGTGGCGCCGTGGAGCCGTTGGGCGGGCTTGCCGTCATTCTGTTGGCCTCTCTGCTCACTCCCTTCCTTCCTTATATGCTGGCCTTTGCCGCCGGTGCCATGTTCTATGTCGTGGTGGAAGAGCTTATTCCCGAAGCGTCGGCAGGTCAGCATAGCAACCTCAGTACAATTGGTTTTGCCATCGGTTTTGTGCTGATGATGGTTCTCGATGTCGTCATGGGTTAGGCTGGCTGTCGCGTCGTCGGTTTGGTGGGATGTGGATTGCCGTTACTAAGGCTCGTGACACCAAAATCGCCGAATTTGGTGAGCAAAATCGCCGAATTTGGTGAGCAAATTCGCCGAATTTGGTTAAACAAGTCTTAGGATCGTGGGTTACAAGTCTTAGTATTGTTGGTCACAAGTCTTAGGATCGTGGGTTACAAGTCTTAGTATTGTTGGTCACAAGTCTTAGGATCGTGGGTCACAAGTCTTAGGATCGTGGGTCACAGGTCTTAGGATCGTGGGTTGCAAGTCTTAGTATGGGTTGCGTTGAATGCCGGTATCGGCTTTTATCATGCCAAGTCCCGCAATAAAGGGCGATGGGCCTTGTCGGTCTTTGCTCTTTATTGCGGGACTTGCGATAGTATGATGTTGTCTCGGGGAATCTATTCGATGACGACGGTTGTCCAGTTGTGGGTATCCGGGTCAATGCCGTATTGTATGTTGCGCAGCTTGTCGTAAAGCCGTTTCGACCATGGTCCGGGCTCCTCGCCAAAGGAGTATCGTTTTCCGGTGTCCATATCGTCGATGTAGGAGATGGGACTGATGACGGCAGCTGTTCCGCATGCTCCTGCTTCTTCGAAGGTGCTGAGTTCTTCTTCAGGTACGGGTCGGCGTTCTACTTTCATTCCCAGGTCTTCAGCTATCTGCATCAGGCTTTTGTTGGTCACGCTGGGCAGGATGGATGTGGACTTGGGGGTAATGTATGTGTTGTCTTTGATGCCGAAGAAGTTGGCGGCCCCGCATTCATCGATGTATTTTTTCTCTTTTGCGTCGAGATAGAACTCGCAGGCATATCCTTTTCCTCGTGCGATGGTGTTGGCTTTCAGCGATGCCGCATAGTTTCCTCCTACTTTGTAGCAGCCTGTTCCGAGAGGTGCTGACCGGTCGTAGTCGCGGATAATGACGTATGGGTTGGCATGGAACCCGCCTTTGAAGTATGGTCCTACGGGCGTGACGAAGATGACGAAGAGGAAGTCGCTGGAAGGACGTACGCCGACCTGTGCTGATGTACCGATGAGCAGGGGTCGTATGTACAGTGTTGCTCCTGTCTCGTAGGGTGGGATGTAGTCTTCGTTGAGCCGTACTACTTTGGTAACCATCTCACAGAAGAGGTCGGTGGGTACCTCTGCCATGACGAGTCCTCGTGCTGTTGACTGCAACCGCTTGGCGTTTTCTTCCATTCTGAATACGCGCACCTTGCCGTCGGGACATCTGTATGCCTTGAGGCCTTCGAAGCCTTCTTGTCCGTAGTGCAGACATGTGGCTGCCATGTGCATGGGGATGGTTGTTTCGGAATGTACTTCGATGTCGCCCCATTTCCCGTCATGGAACTCGCATCTTACGTTATAATCTGTTGGGAAATAGCCAAAAGGCAGTTTTTCCCATTCTATGTTTTTTTGTGTCATATTCTTTTTAGTGCTGTTTTGAGCTACAAAGTTACGAAAAAAAAATGTTAGTGCCAAGTAAAAAGCAATAAAAAAAACGAACAATGTTCATATCTTCTGCAACAGTCTTTTTTTTGCAATTTGGCTTTCAATTATTTGTTTTTCGCAGATAAAATGTGTAACTTTGCAAGGAAAACAGAAGGTTGATTTCATGGGAAAGGGAAAATTAGAGAAGTTTGCTCAGATGGAGACGTTCCCCAACGTCTTCCAGAGTCCGTATTCTGCACCGTCGGCTGAGGTGGAAGCGATGCGCGGCCGCTGGGGTGAGACGTATTTCCACAATAGCCGCCCCATCGTTCTGGAGTTGGGGTGTGGCAAGGGAGAATACACGGTAGGTCTCGCCCGGATGTTCCCTGAGGTGAACTTTATCGGGGTAGACATCAAAGGGGCGCGAATGTGGACAGGGGCCAAGCAGGCTCTTGAGGAACACTTGCCGAACGTGGCCTTTCTGCGAACGAATATTGAGATTATCGACCGCTTCTTTGCGCCCGGCGAGGTGCAGGAGATCTGGCTGACGTTCAGCGACCCGCAGATGAAGAACCCGCGTAAGCGTCTGACGTCGACATTCTTCCTCGAGCGCTACAGGCGGTTTCTCGCTGATGGCGGCACGGTGCATCTGAAGACCGACTCGCAGTTTCTCTTCACCTACACGACGCTTCTTCTTGAAAAGAACAGGGTGCCCGTGCTGATGCAGACCGACGACCTCTATCATTCCGGTGGGCTTGATGCGCAGACACAGCAGATACTGGGTATTCAGACCTACTACGAGAGTATGTGGATTGCCCGCGGGCTGAACATCAAGTATGTGAAGTTCTGCCTTCCCCATGCCGGCTTGCTCGAAGAGCCTGATGTAGAAATCGACCTTGACGACTATCGCAGCTATCACCGCAGCAAGCGGAGTTCGCTCGACAAGGCAAAGTAGTAAATACACATTATTATATATTATAAGCAATGAAAAAAACAATTCTCTTTACTGTATTGGCATTAGGGCTGTCGGCTGCAGGTTATTCGCAGACACAGCGGACAGCATTGGTCAACCCGATGATTGGTACGGAAGGCATGGGACATACCTTCCCGGGAGCATGTGCACCCTTTGGCATCGTGCAGCTCTCACCGGAGACTGACACCATTCCTCAAAACATTAACGGGCGCTATCAAGGGAAGGTCTATGAGTACTGTGCCGGCTATCAGCACACCGACAATACCATCGTTGGCTTCTCGCACACCCATCTCAGCGGTACAGGTCATTCTGACTTGGGCGACATCATGTTGATGCCCCAGACGGGAGCGCTGATGCTCAACCCCGGCACAAAAGACAACCCCGACGGTGGCTATCGTCAGCGCTTCTCGCATGATACTGAGAAGGCAACGCCGGGCTATTATGAGGTGACACTCGCCGATAATGGCGTGCGATGCCGCCTCACCGCCACGCAGCGTGTCGGCGTCCACCAGTATGTCTTTCCCGAGGGAGCCAAGGAGCAGCGCATGATCCTCGACTTGCTCCACGGCATCTATAACTACGACGGGAAAGTGTTGTGGTCGACCTTGCGAGTGGAAAACGACACCCTCGTCACCGGCTATCGCATTACCGATGGCTGGGCACGTTCCAACTATACCTATTTTGCCATTTCCTTCAGCAAACCCATCAGGAACTATGGCTATCGCGATATGAAGCCCGAGAAGTATAATGGCTTCTGGGGAAAGTTCGACCGCTATCATAACTTCCCGGATATTGCAGGTCGGAACGTCGTGGCCTATTTCGACTTCGTGAGCCCACAGCCCCGCGGCAGACGCGGAAACCGGCAGCGCCAGGCACCCGTTGGCAGCCAGGAACTGACGGTGAAAGTGGCTCTGTCGGCAGTCTCTACCGAAGGTGCCAAGAAGAATCTTGAGGCAGAAGCCGCCGGGAAGACCTTCGAGCAGGTGGTCAACGAAACACGTAGTCAGTGGGAACAGGAGCTTGCCGTCATCGACTGTGAGGGCACGGACGACCAGAAAGCCATGCTCTACACCTCGCTGTATCATACGATGATTAATCCTTCCGTCTATATGGACGTAGACCACCAGTATCGCGGCCTTGACGGAAATATCCATGTGGCCGAAGACTTCGATAACTATACCGTCTTCTCTATCTGGGACACCTATCGGGCCGAGCACCCCCTGTTGGGACTGCTGAAGCCTTCGCGTAACACCAATATGGTCAGGTCGATGATCAAGCATCAGCAGCAGAATATTGTCGGCATGTTGCCGGTGTGGAGCCTGATGGGAAATGAGGGCTGGTGCATGACAGGCTATCACGCCGTCAGCGTGCTTGCCGACGCCATCGTCAAGGGTGCCGACGTTCCTGTGGACGAAGCCTTGAAAGCAATGGTCGCCACGGCTAACAACCGCTATTTCCCCAACGTCACGAACTATATCATCTACGGCTATGCGCCCTACGACCGCGACGGTACAGCAGCATCGAACACGCTCGAGTATTCTTTTGACGACTGGACCATCTACAATGCTGCACGCCATACGGGACACCAAGACATCGCGGCCCAGTTCCGCCATCGGGCCCGTAACTATCGCAACACCTATGATCCGTCGGTAGGCTTTGCCTCACCCCGATATAGTGACGGCCGTTTCAAAGACGACCTCGACCCGTATCAGACTTATAACGAGGGATTTATCGAAGGGAACTCATGGAATTTCTCGTTCCATGTGCCGCAGGATGTCGTGGGACTGATGGCATGCATGGGCGGTGAGAAGGCCTTCCTCGACAAACTCAACCAACTGTTTGCCATGGATCTTCCTGAGAAGTACTATAAGGATAATGAAGACATCACGTCGGAATGTCTGGTAGGAGGCTACGTCCATGGCAATGAACCCTCACACCATGTGCCCTACCTCTACGCATGGACGTCCACACCATGGAAAACGCAGGAATGGCTGCGTACCATCATGAATAAGATGTATCGCAACCACATCCGCGGCCTCGGAGGCAACGACGACTGCGGACAAATGTCGGCCTGGTACATCTTCTCGGCAATGGGCTTCTATCCCGTCTGCCCCGGCAGCGACCAGTACGTCATTGGCGCGCCCTATCTTCCTTATATGAAGATTACACTTGAGAATGGCAATACCATCGAGGTGAAAGCTCCGAAAGTGAGCGACAAGAACCGGTATGTACAGTCTCTCAAGGTGAACGGGAAACCTTATAGCAAGCTGTACCTCACCCATCAGCAACTCACCGATGGGTGTACGCTGGAGTTTGAGATGGGAGCGAAGCCGAACAAGCGTCGCGGTCTGGCAAAAGCCGACAAGCCCTATTCGCTCAGCGATGAACATCCTGCCGTCAGCTCAAGCATTGCACGGCGTATGTCGTCACAACTGTCGAAGGACGACGAACGCTGGAACCGGCATCTCACCGATATCCGGTTTATGGATATGAATTCAGAAACGCAAGGGTCGCAGATCTATCACGCCATCATTCCCGACCCGGACCCCTATATACGCAGCGTGGCACGTGAGGTGATGAAATGTCTTTACTTCACGCCCGATGACAGCATACCCATGCTGCATCGTCTTGACTATGTCCTTCGTACTGATCCGGGCATCTCTGCCAAAGGCGGCGGTAACGGCTTCGTGAATATCTTCTACAGCACAAACCATATCGAACGCTCTTTCGTCAATAACGATACGGCACGTGTTGATTTTGAGACACGCGGCGTCCTGCTTCATGAACTGACACATGCCTTCCAGCTCGAGCCCCAGGGCATTGGTCCTTACGGCGGTCCCAACAAGGCCGTATGGGAGATGGTGGAAGGAACAGCCGATGCCGTACGCGTGGCCTGTGGCGGATTCCATGGTGAGCAAGACCGTCCCAAGGGTGGCTCCTATCATGACGGCTACCGGTATATCGGTTACTTCTTCAACTGGGTGCGTGAGACGAAAGACAAAGACTTCATCCGCAAGATGAACCGCTCGTGCCTGGAAGTGGTTCCCTGGTCGTGGGATGGTGCCGTGGCTTATGCGCTTGGTGAAGGGCATACCGTCGACGCACTTTGGCATGAGTATCAGGTTGCTATTGGCGATATAAAGGAATAAGGAAGCTATGAAGACAAAGATTATCACGATGTTATCGGCCATGGCCACTGCCGTGACTATGGCACAGGGACTCACCCAGTATGTCAACCCTTTTGTCGGTACTGATGGATACGGCAATGTATATCCCGGTGCACAAGTGCCCTTCGGGGGTATTCAGATAAGCCCGGATACCGATGAACACTTCTACGACTGCGCATCAGGATATAAGTGGAACCGCCAGTCCATACAAGGTTTCTCGCTTACTCATCTCAGCGGAACGGGTATACCCGATATGGGCGACTTCCTTTTTATGCCAGGCGTGGGCGACATCCTGCTTGAGCCGGGTACGGACGACAAACCCGATACGGGCTATCGCAGTCGCTTCTCCCATGATGAAGAAACGGCATTGCCAGGCTATTATGCCGCTACCATGCTCGACTATGGGGTGAAGGCCGAGATGACGGCTGCCAAGCGCAGTGGCATGTTCCGATTCACCTATCCGCAGACCGACAAGGCTTTCGTCCTTCTCGACTTGAACCATACCCTGTGGTTCCGCTGCGTGTGGTCGAACATCCGTGTGGAGAACGACAGCACCATCACCGCCTATAAACTGGTGAAAGGGTGGGGACCCGAGAGACATGTCTATATGCGGGCTGTCTTTTCAAAGCCTTTCAAGGATTTCATGATCTATCAGGACAAGAAACCGGTGATTTATAACACGTCACGTTTCCGTAGCAATCGTGAGGCATGGGGGGAGAAACTGCTTTTCACGGCCCGTTTTGAGACCAGTGCCAATGAGCCGATAGTCGTGAAGACAGCGGTCTCGGCGACAGGCATCGACGGTGCGCAGCGTAATATGCAGGAACTCCAGGGCCTTTCCTTTGAACAAGTGCGCAGCCAAGCCGACCGACTCTGGGAGCGGGAACTGTCGAAATACCAGATAGAAGGAACCAAGGAACAGAAAGAGACATTCTATACGTCGGCCTATCATGCCGCCCTCTGTCCGTTTGTATATAACGACGCAGACGGTTCCTATCGCGCACTCGATAAGACCATCAAAAAGGCAGAAGGGTGGACACCGCTCACGGAATTCTCGCTGTGGGATACTTACCGGGCATTCCACCCGCTGATGAACCTGGTGCATCAGGATGTGCAGGCTGACGTGGCCAACTCTCTTCTCGACCATTACGACCACAGTGTTGAAAAGATGTTGCCCTATTGGGCGTTCGGAAGCAATGAAACCTGGTGTATGATTGGTTATCATGCCTGCTCAGTACTGGCTGACATGATTGTCAAGGATGTCAGCGGATTTGACTATGAGAGAGCCTACCAGGCCATGAAGCAGACTGCGATGAACGACCATTATGACTGCCTTCCTGAATACCGCTCGCTGGGATATGTGCCCTTCGACAAAGAGGCTGAGTCGGTGTCGAAAACCCTTGAGTATGCCTATGACGACTACTGCATAGCACAGACTGCCCGTAAACTCGGCCATCAGGAAGACTACAACTATTTCATCAAACGCTCGCAGAACTACCGCAACCTCTTCGATGCGGAAACAAAATATATGCGTGGGAAAGACTCGGATGGACAGTGGCGCACGCCCTTCTCGCCCTTGGCGTATGAAGGCCCGGGCTCTGTCAACGGATGGGGCGACATCACCGAGGGCTTCACCGTGCAGTATCATTGGACGGTGCCGCAGGATGTCCAGGGACTGATGGAACTGATGGGACGGAATGTCTTCAAGCAACGACTCGACTCCCTCTTCCAGCACGACCTTCCCGATGATATTCCCGGAGCCCATGACATTCAAGGACGTATCGGCGCCTATTGGCATGGTAATGAACCCTGTCATCATATCGCCTACCTCTATAACTACCTTGGCGAAGGGTGGCAGTGCCAGCGATGGGTGCGCACCGTCATCGACCGTTTCTATGGCAATCAGCCCGGTTCGCTCTGCGGCAATGACGATTGTGGGCAGATGTCGGCCTGGTATATCTTCAACTGCATGGGGTTCTATCCTGTCTGCCCGTCGTCAAATATCTATAATATCGGCTCCCCGGCTTTGCCTGCCATCACTACCACGCTGTCGAACGGCCGGCAGATCCGTGTCACCACGAAGAACTGGAGCCCGAAGGCCGTGTATATACAAAAGGTTCTTGTCAATGGACAGCCTTATTCACGGTCGTATCTCACGTGGGAGCAGATCCGTAATGGTGTCGACCTCCATTTCGTCATGTCGGAGAAACCGAACAAGCGGTGGGCAGTCAAGGCTGCTGACATCGCCCCCAGATTATAATACTGGAAAGCAAAGGCCTTTTGGGGAATCCTCATGAAAATAAAAAACCTGGCAGTACGTCACGTACAGCCAGGTTTTTTATTCTTGATGGATTTACCGATTCTGTTTGCCAGAATGGCTTTCCGTCGCCACCAATGCTATTTCTTCATATAGGGGTCCGTACCCAGGACCGTCGATGCCAGCCGCTTGGCTTTGTCGCGAAGGGCGTTGACATCAGCTGTGATGTCGTCATAGCATAGCACAACACCCATTCGGCGTCCACGATGTGCGTCGGGCTTGCCGAAGATACGGACTCGCGTGTTCGGCTCTTTCAGCGCATCGACAAGATTGTAATCGAAAGGCTTGTCGCTGTCTTCGGGTGCCAGCACGACGGCGCTCGCTCCTGCATGTTCAAGTTTGATTTCGGCAATGGGCAATCCCAGTACGGCACGCAGGTGAAGTTCAAATTCCGACAGGTTGGTGCTGTGGCCAAGGGTCACCATTCCGGTGTCGTGCGGACGTGGGGACAGCTCGGAGAAGATGACCTCGCCCTGTCGGGTCAGGAAGAACTCTACGCCCCAGATGCCATAGCCCGTCAGCGCCTTGGTAACCTGGTCGGCCATGTGCTGTGCCTGCTTCAGTGCTTCTTCCGGGATGGCATAGGGCTGCCATGACTCACGATAGTCACCGCCTTTCTGCACGTGGCCAATCGGTGGGCAGAACAATGTAGGCCATCCATGCTGCTGAGTGATGGTGAGCAGCGTGAACTCCGACTCGAAGTCAATGAACTCCTCGATGATGACCTCCTTCACGTCACCACGGCTGCCCTCCATAGCTTCGCGGAAGGCTGCAGCCAATTCGTCATCGTTATGGACATAGCTTTGCCCATGTCCGCTCGATGACATCAGCGGCTTGACGACGCAGGGGAAACCGATTTCGTCGGCTGCCCGTTTGAACTCATCGAAAGTCTTGGCATAGAAATACTTGGCAGTACGCAGCCCTAACTCTCGGGATGCAAGGTCGCGAATGGCACGACGGTTCATGGTGAAGTTGACGGCACGGGCAGAAGGAACCACCTGTATGCCTTCTTCCTCGAATTTGAACAGACGCTCGGTGCGAATGGCTTCAATCTCCGGCACGATGAGGTCTGGCTGGTGCTTCTTGACAACGGCTTCCAGCGCATCGCCATCAAGCATTGAGAAAACCTCATACTCATCGGCCACCTGCATGGCAGGCGCACCTGCATAACGGTCACATGCCACTACGTAGAGACCTTTACGCTTTGCGGCAATTACAAACTCCTTGCCCAGTTCGCCTGAGCCTAACAGCAAAATCTTTTTCATGTTCAGTTATATTTTTTTACCCAAATAATATTTCAATGCCTGGAAACCAGAGAACTTCAGTTGCCCCAAATAATTAACAGTTTGAAGAGCATTTTTCAGTTGCTCATAATTCTTATACATTATTTCAGAAACACTTATAGCCAACTTTCTGTCCTTCATGAGCCAAAGGGAATACTCATCACTCGAATCTAACTGACTATTAGATTCTTCGAGCACATAATAGAAACCATCAAAATCGGATAGGTTATAATAACGAACCTTGAATGGCCACAACAAAGGCTTCACCTCTATTTGTCCACGCCAGACAGCTATTTTCTTATATTTAGAAAGATGGATGAATAGGAAACTTCCAAAGAACAATATTTCTATGACTCCCAAAAGAACAATACTCTGTCGGATCGGTTTTCCATCCATCACGTCGATGAAACAAGTTCCCACCCCAGTTAATATGAAGAACAAAAACAGAACGGTTATTCCATACAAGTATAACTTTGAATATTCAGAAACCACTTCTGCCTTTTCCCTTATTGCAAAATTCCTCTTGTTTTTCACCGAAACGGCTTCTTTTAGCTCGTTATAATTGGAATATAGGTGAGAATCTATACTTACCAGCCGCTTTCCATCTTTTATCAATCGAAGCACCTCCCCAGTTCTCCTATAGTCGCTCTGAGCATAGTCAAACTCCGCAAAACGATAGAAACGCTTCCAAAACGGCAGCAAGTAGCTTTGGACTTCCAATCCATCAGCCAACACCGTAATACGTTTTAAAGATGCCAGATAGGCTAAGGAAAAAAGAAGTGTAAAAGCCCCCCAAACAAGCAATGCCGAAACGACCTCCTCCTTGTTGAACTTGGAAACTCCGCACATGGTAAGAACACCACATGCAATTAGGCAAAGAGTTGAGCAGACGTTTTTTGTGTTGAATTTGGAGGGCACCATTATATTAACGGTTCTTATACATGTTGTCGTAGTACTTCTGGTAGTCGCCGCTTGTCACATTGTCGAGCCAATCCTGATGGTCCAGATACCAGCGGACAGTTTTCTCAATGCCTTCTTCGAACTGCAATGAAGGTTCCCATCCCAGTTCTCGCTGCAACTTACTTGAATCGATGGCGTAGCGCATGTCGTGTCCGGCACGGTCGGTGACGAAAGTGATGAGATCCATATCCTCACCTTCCTTACGACCCAGCAGCCGGTCAACGGTCTTGATGACAACCTTGATGATGTCGATATTCTTCCATTCGTTGAAACCGCCGATGTTGTAGGTGTCGGCTATCTTTCCTTTATGGAAGATGAGGTCGATGGCTCGTGCGTGATCCTCTACGTATAGCCAGTCCCTGACGTTTTCACCTTTTCCATATACGGGAAGCGGCTTGCGGTGACGAATGTTGTTGATAAACAGCGGAATGAGCTTCTCGGGGAATTGATAGGGACCGTAGTTGTTAGAACAGTTGGTGACAATGACTGGCAGCCCGTAGGTGTCGTGGAAGGCGCGTACGAAATGGTCGCTCGATGCTTTGGAAGCGGAGTAGGGGGAATGGGGCTGGTATTTCAGCTCTTCGGTGAAGAACTTGTCACCGTAGGCCAGATGATGTTCTGCCGATGATGCCTTTGTTGAGAATGGAGGCTTGATGCCTTCGGGGTGTGTCATCTGTAGGGCACCATATACCTCATCGGTAGAGATGTGGTAGAAGCGTTTCCCTTCGTACTTCTCGGGAAGGCTCTCCCAATAGAGTTTTGCAGCCTGTAACAGGGATAGTGTTCCCATGACATTGGTCTGTGCGAAGGTGAAGGGGTCTTTTATGGAGCGGTCGACATGGCTCTCTGCTGCCAGATGAATGATGCCGTCGACATGCTTCTCTTGCATAAGCTTATAGAAGGCATCGAAGTCGCAGATGTCCATGCGGACGAACTCATAGTTAGGACGGTCTTCGATGTCCCGGAGGTTGGCCAGGTTGCCGGCGTAGGTGAGTTTGTCAAGGTTGATGATGTGATAGTCGGGATACTTGTTGACAAAAAGCCTGACTACGTGGCTACCGATGAAACCGGCACCGCCTGTAATGACGATTGTTTTCATGTCGTTCTGTATTTAATGTTTTATATCTTCTAATGTAATAACTTCGCAATCGGTAAATTTATTGTGTTCGATGGTGAGTCTTACGAGGGTCCTGTCTTTGTGCCATCCCGAGATGCCTGCTGCTCCGGGATTGATATGGAGAAGGTTGAGGGTGCGGTCGTATTTAATTTTCAGGATGTGGGAATGACCGGCGATGAAGAGCTGGGGCGGCGATGCGTAGATCTGGCTGCGGATGCGTGCATCATAGTTCCCGGGGTAACCGCCGATGTGTGTCATCAACACGTCGACGTCTTCACACTTCCATCTGAGCCGTTCCGGATATTTCCGTCTGATGTCTTCTGTGTCGATATTTCCATGTACCGCCCTGAGCGTTCGGAATGCCGCCAGCTTCTCGGCTATCTCCATCGTTCCGATGTCGCCGGCGTGCCAGATCTCGTCACATGGTTCGAAGTAGTAGCGGTATCGCTCGTCCCAATAACCGTGAGTGTCACTGATTATTCCAATGCGCTTCATTTCATTCTTGCTTTGATAAATTCGGCAATGAGCTGTTTCGTCTTCTCTGCACCAAGTATGGAGGCATCGATACAGAGGTCGTAGCTTGATGCCTGTCCCCATTTCTTTCCGGTGTAGTAGTTGTAGTATTCCGCCCGTATGCTCTCCCTGTGCAGAATGAACTTCCGGGCTGCATTGGCATCCATGCCGTGATTGTTCATGACCTGTTGTACACGATAGTCGAAAGGTGCGGTAATAAAGATACTGGTCATGCCAGGGCAGTCACGTAGAATATAGTCGGCGCAACGGCCTACAAAGACGCAAGGCCCTTCGGCTGCTGCTTTGCGGATGGCATCGCTCTGGAACTGGAAGAGTCTTTCCTGTGAGAAATTCGAGTCATAGAGGCTGCCGCCGCTGATATGCGCCGTCTGCACATTGAACAGTCCTTTGAGGAATCCTTTACGCTCATCGTTCTGCTCAAAGAACTTCTCGGAGAAGCCGCTCTCCTTGGCAGCCAGATTGAGGAGTTCCCTGTCGTAGTAAGCGGCGTTGAACTCTTGGGCCAGCATCCGGCCTATCTCATGGCCTCCGGCTCCCAGCTGGCGACCGACGCAAATGATGACATTATTGTTCATGACGCTTGAATTTTTTCATATACCATAGCAAGAAAGGAATAGTCACTAAGAACGAGCTGAAGTCGCTTGCCGGCATGGCGTACCATACTCCGTCGAGGTTCCAGAACAGCGGAAAGACATAGGCCATCGGCAACAGCAGGATAAGCTGTCGTGAGAGGGACAGGAAGATGGATATCCTCACTTTCCCGATACACTGGAAGAAGTTGGTTATCACGGCCTGCGACCCAACCACGAAGAATACGATCATGCTGATCTTGATGCCTCGGGCAGACATGTCAAGAAGTGTCGGGTCGCTCGTGAATATTCGGGCAATCTGTCTCGGGAAGCATACTGACAGCATCCAGCCGATGAGGAGGATGGTCGTGGCAGCGGCTATTGTCAGCCAGAGGCAGCGAAGCATACGGTCATATTTCTCGGCTCCGTAGTTGTATCCGGCAATAGGCTGCATGCCTTGGTTCATGCCGATGACAAACATGAAGAACACCATCGCTACGGAGTTGGCAATGGAATAAGCGCCAACGGCCATATCGCCGCCGTAGCGTACGAACTGGTTGTTCATGAAGATGACGATGATGCATGATGTGACATTCATCAGGAATGGAGAGATGCCAATCGAAATGATGTTTCGTACCAGGTCTGACTTCAGCTTATAGATGCCTTTCTTCAGATGGAGCAGCTGTTCCTTGTCGCTGAAGAGCCACAGCTGCCAGGCAAGGGCCATGGTCTGCGAGGTGATGGTGGCTAATGCCGCACCTTTGATGCCCCATCTGAACCACCATACGAAGGCTATGACCAACAGGATGTTCATTCCTACGGTAAACAGCGTAGCATACATTGCATGGCGTGGCTTCCCGGCAGCCCTGAGCACGGCATTCATCCCGAAATACATGTGTGTGATGACATTTCCCAGCAGAATGACCGTCATAAACTCACGAGCATAGGGCAGGGTGATGTCAGAAGCACCGAAGAAGCGGAGGATGGGGTCGAGGAATACCAGGCAGACAACCATGAAGACTATTCCGATGATGAGGTTCAGGGTTACCGTGTTTCCCAGGAGGTGCTCAGCCGTTTTGTAGTCTTTCTGGCCAAGCTTTACGCTGATACATGTTGACGCACCGACGCCGACGGCAGCACCAAAGGCACCGCTCAGGTTCATGAACGGGAAGGTGATGCCAAGGCCGGCAATAGCTTCTGGTCCCACCACCTGTCCGATAAAGGCGCGGTCGATGATGTTGTAGAGGCTTGATGCTGTCATTGCCACCATTGCAGGCAGGGCATACTGAAGTAAAAGTCTGCCAACAGGCTTGGTTCCTAATTCCAGCGTCGCTTGTTTGTTGTCCATGTGGCAAAATTACAAAATAAATGTCAAAAAACAATGCTTTTCCTATATTATTTCGTAACTTTGCAAGAAAATAAGAAATATATCAATTATTTGATTATTACTCAGGAACATCCAAAACAGATTTAGTACACATGGACAAGCGTTTTGTTGCACTCTTACTGATGGTTATGACGATGACGGTCGCCGTCAATGCTCAGCGTACAGCCTATCCTGGCGGAAAGGCTTATTTCTTCCGTATCGCTTTGAAAGACAAGAACGGCTCGGCATATTCACTGAAGCATCCCGAGAAGTTTCTTTCGGAAAAGGCCATAGAGCGTCGGCGGCGTCAGGGACTGCCCGTTGACTCTACTGACCTGCCTCTTGCCCAGCGCTACGTCGACGGAGTATGCGAAATGGGTGTCAAGGTTGTCGGCCAGAGCAAGTGGAACAATACGTTGCTGGTCAGTACCAACGATACGACGGTCAGGGAGCGTGTGATGGCGCTTCCTTATGTGACGGGTGTGACGTTGGTTCTCGTAACTCCCGACAGCATCCGGCCGTCGCGGCGTGTGACCTATGAGCGCCAGATACCGAGTCATACCGACACACTCGGGTATTACGGTCCGGCCCGGAAGCAGATAGAGACGCTTGGCGGTATACGGCTGCATGAAGCCGGCTTCCGTGGACAGGGCATGACGATAGGCATCCTCGATGGTGGCTTTATGAACGCAGACAGCATCCCATACTTCCGCAATACGCATATTCTTGGAACCAAGAACTTCTCTCATCCCCTTAACAATGATGTTTGCTCGGAACTCGATCATGGAACGATGGTGCTTTCATGCATGGGGACGAATATTCCCGGCTATCATGTCGGAACGGCGCCTGAGGCTGACTATTGGCTGATAAGAACAGAGAGCGGTTACTTTGAGCAGCCTTGTGAAGAGGATTTTTGGGCGATGGGAGCCGAGTTCGCCGACTCTGTGGGCGTCGACCTGATCAATTCTTCATTGGGTTATAATGTCTATGACAATGGCCGGGGAAGCCATAAGTATCGTGAACTCAACGGCCATACGGCTTTCATCTCGCGAACCGCTTCCATGCTCGCCCGAAAGGGTATCATCCTGGTGAATAGCGCAGGCAATGAAGGAAACGGGTACTGGAAGAAAATCGGTGTCCCTGCCGATGCGGAGGACATCCTGACGGCCGGTGCCTTGCAGCCCTCGCTGGTCAATGCGCCATTTAGCTCGTTAGGTCCCAGCGACGATGGACGTGTCAAGCCTGACGTCATGGCTATCGGCAACCCGTCGTCGGTGGTGAGTGGGCGCGGTAAGGTGACAACGGCCAGCGGCACATCCTTTGCCGCACCGATCACGTGCGGAATGGTGGCATCGCTCTGGAGCGCGCTGCCGCATCTGACGGCTTACGACATCATGGACCTGGTGAGAGGGTCGGCCGACCGCTATGACCATCCCGACAATGTCTTCGGCTATGGCATTCCCGACTATTGGAAAGCCTATCAAAATGCTATTGGGAAATGAAGAGCCTGACGCTGTATGAGCTGAACAGTCTCGTTGCGGAGACCTTGTCGTTGGAACTGTCCGACGAATATTGGGTCGAAGCTGAACTCTCGGAAGCCCGTGAGGTACGTGGACATTGCTACATGGAACTCATCCAAAAAGAAGAGGGTAGCAATACACCCATTGCCCGAGCATCTGCCAAATGTTGGAAGAATCGGTGGATGCTGATAGGTCCTCATTTCGAGCGTGTTACGGGTCAACGGCTCCATCAAGGCATGAAGGTGATGCTGAAGGTTTATGCCAACTTCCATGAGGCTTATGGGTTCTCGTGGATTGTCACTGACATCAATCCGGAATTCACGATGGGCGATATGGCTCGCCGTCGGCAGGAGATCATCCGTCAGCTTAAGGCCGAAGGCGTCTTCGATATGCAGCGTGAGCTTCGTCTACCCCTTTTCCTACAGCATGTCGCGGTCATATCCAGCGCTACGGCGGCCGGATATGGCGATTTCTGCAACCAGTTGATGAGTAATGAGTTTGGCTTTCGCTTCGAAACACGCCTTTTCCCCGCTATTATGCAGGGTGAGCAGGTAGAGCAGAGCATCATTGAAGCATTGGACAGCATCAATGCCGAGGCTGGTTGTTTTGATGCCGTCGTTATAATAAGAGGTGGCGGAGCAACGGCCGACCTCAGCGGCTTCGACGCTTTGGCCTTGGCCGAGAACGTAGCGCAGTTCCCGCTGCCCATCATCACTGGTATCGGGCACGAACGGGACGAAAGCATTATCGACATGGTGTCGCATACTCGTGTGAAGACGCCGACAGCAGCTGCTGCTTTCCTCATTGATCACCTTCATCAAGTCTTGCTGCGTATCGAGCGGGCAGAGCAGCGTTTGGGCCTGCTCCTGACGAATAGGATGGAGTATGAACAGCTGCGGCTTGGGCGTGTCTCCGAGAAACTGCCTATGCTTTTCTCTTTGGTGAAAAGCCGACGTGGTGCACAGGTTGACAGTCTCGGTCAGCGGCTATATGCAGCGATAGACCGCCAGATGACTCGACAGAAACATCATATAGACTTGATCAGCCAGTCTCTCAGTCCGTTGGCTGACAGGCTGTTGTCTGCCGAGAAGCATCGTCTCGAACTGTTGGAGCAGCGTACGAAAGCCCTTGATCCCGATCGGCTGTTGCGCCGTGGCTTCAGCATTACGCTGCATAACGGACGAGCCGTCAGCCGTGCTTCCGACCTTGTTGCCGGCGATATTGTCGAGACCCGCCTTGCCGAAGGTATAGTCACCGCTGAAGTGAAACAAATTCAATCATCATAACATCGTAAACACCTGCCACATTCAGTCATATGAAATACGAAGAAGCCTTGCACCGACTTGAGGAAATCGTCGAGAAGATGGAAAACGACGAACTCGACATCGACACACTTAGTGCGCAACTGAAAGAAGCCCAGCAACTCATAAAATTCTGTAAAGACCGTCTGACCAAGACTGACGAAGAGATCAAGGAGTTGTTGTCACCTGAGCAAGGGTGAAAAACAACAGGCTGCGACAATACCGAAGTGTTGTCGCAGCCTGACCTGCATACGCCTTTGAACACATAACTCACACTCTGGAGTTGTGGTTCGTTTCCTTATTCTTTATTCCTTATTCCTTATTCGTAGTCAATCTCGTGGTCGAGTTGGTTGAGGAAGTTGTTGAAGACTTCGTCCTCGACATCACCCATGGCGTATTCTTTCTCGGCGTCTTTGCGTATCTCGGCGATCCAGGCACGACGGGCTTTGACGTAGTCTTCGTGGATGGCTGAGATATTCTCGGCGTTGAGTTCACTGATGTTGTAGTAGTCAAGGAGCATCTGGTAGGTCCATGCCCAGCGGTAGTCAGAGTAGTGCTCGTTGATATCGGTGAAACGGTCGAGGATGTCTTGTATCGTGGCTGCCTCACCGTTTTTGATGTCGTCGACAAGTCTCAGCTCCTCGCTTTCGGGCAGCAGCAGACCAGAGAGGTCGTTCCATTTCCCTTTTCCTGTCTCCGAGAGCGGCTCATGCAGGAATCCTTCTCTGACGGCTCTCTTCAGCACGGCACCGAGGTATATGCGCAGGGCGATGTCGTAGTATTTGATGCCCTTTCTCAGCGAGGAGGCGTTGATGACATATTCATGGAAGTTGTACGTGGAGACATCGTCGCCCGAGGCTCGTCTCAGGTTTTCGAGTATTTCCTTTCCTTGTATGATTTCTCCTACGGTGAATGGTGACAGCCAGTCGAAGTTGATGATGCTTTTTTGTGAACTTGTCGAGCGTTTGTCTCGTTTGGGCCATTTCTTGATGTCTCGGTAGAGTCCGACGGTGGTGATGTTTCGTCCGGGCACGAGATACATGGTGTCGCCGTAGGCCATGAGGTAGGAGAATGGCAGGTTTCGTGTGTCGGGATGGTGCATCAGTTTTCCGAAGCAGACGGAGAAGGCACCGATGGTAGCTGGCATGAGGATATATGCCCCGCTGGCAGTCTTTGTTCCGCGCTCAAGGGTGCCATAGTGCATCGGTCCCATCTTATAGGCGTGGTTGGAGAAGTTGGTCGACGACCCTGCATTATAGAATGAGAACTGGCCGCCGATGAGCAGGCTTGATTTGTGGTGCGAGGCGGAGAATGGTCCGCAGAAGGCGGCGCAGGCCTCGCCGTTGGCCATGAAGGAGTTGGCGAAGAAGATGCTGGCTTCGGCGGTGAAGCCGTTGGTGATTTGGCAGGCTTCTCCTACGAAGCAGTCTTGCATCTTCACGGAGTTGGTGATGCTGCATCCATCGCAGATGATGGAGTTCTCGCAGATGACTCCTGCTCCTATGAATACCGATGCGTCTTTCGACGAGAGTATCGAGCAGTCGGAGAGTCGTGCTGCCCCGCTGATTTCGCAGTCGCCCTTGACGATGGTGTTGGTGATATCTTTGGTGTTGACAATCTTTACGTTCTTCCCGATAGTCCCTCGTTCGGGGCGTGTGATGCGCACTTCCTCCTTGATGAGCCGGGCGAGGGTGTCTCTGAGCTGTCGGTCGCTGGCATATTTCACCATTAGGGCGGCAAGCTGGCTGTTGAGTGCCCGGAAGATGTATACGTTTCCTTCGCCCACTTCGTTGAGCACGCTGATGAGGCTTCCTTCACCGAAGGTGGCACCTTCAGTTGTCTCGATGGTGCTGACGTTAGAGATGTAGCAGTCGTCGCCGATGGTATAGTTATTGATGAAGTTGCCTATTTTCTCAATGAGGCAGTTGTCGCCTACGGTGACGTTGCGCAGTGTGGCGTCGTTGATGCCGGAGTGCTTGACGAATCCTGTTGATACCTCCACGCTTTTCTCGAAGGTTCCGAGTTGTATGTCTCCGTAGAACATCACTCTGTGGAAATAGTTAGGCCGGAAATCGTCAGCTACGGTGACGCGCGTCCAGTCTTCCGCCCAGCAGCTGTTGTTTTCGAGAACGAGGATTTCTTGTTCTGTGAGGTTTCTGTAATTTCTCATAAGTCTTTTATAGTGTGTTTGGTTTATGTCTTTCTGATTATTCTTCTACGGGATATAGGAAGTCGTTGTATGGATATTTCTGCACGTGGAGCTCACGTACTTTCTTGTAGATGGTGTCTCGGAACTCGTCGATGTTCTGTTTTTCGAGTGCCGAGATGAAGATGCAGTTCTCATTGAGCCGTGCCATCCAGGTGCGTTTGAGTTCTTCGAGCGAGATATTCTCTTTCGTGGGTGGCGTGAGGTCGTCTTCGTCTTGTGGTGTCCAGTGGTAGTTGTCGATTTTGTTGAAGACGATCATCGAGGGCTTGTCGGCGCATCCCAGGTCGGCGAGTGTCTTCTCTACCACCTGTATCTGTTCTTCAAAGTCGGGGTGGGAGATGTCGACGACGTGGAGTAGGAGGTCGGCCTCGCGTGTCTCGTCGAGGGTCGACTTGAAGGAGTCTACGAGGTCGGTGGGAAGCTTGCGTATGAAGCCTACGGTGTCGGCGAGCAGGAACGGCAGGTTTTCGATGGTGACCTTCCTGACGGTGGTGTCGAGGGTGGCAAACAGCTTGTTCTCTGCGAACACTTCGCTTTTGGCGAGCATGTTCATGATGGTTGACTTGCCGACGTTGGTGTATCCCACAAGAGCCACGCGGATGAGGCGTCCGCGGTTTTTGCGCTGTGTGGTTTTCTGCTTGTCTATTTCTGTGAGTCGCTCTTTGAGCAGTGAGATGCGCTGCCGGATGATGCGCTGGTCCATTTCGAGCTGAGTCTCGCCGGGGCCGCGCAGTCCTACGCTGCCTTTTCCGCCGCCAGAGCCGGAGCCGCCGCCTTGTCGCTCGAGGTGTGTCCATAGGCGTTGCAGGCGTGGGAGCATGTAGCGGTATTGCGCCAGTTCCACTTGCGTCTTGGCGTTTGCCGTCTGTGCCCGCATGGCGAAGATGTCGAGGATGAGGCTGGTGCGGTCGAGGATCTTCACTCCGAGTTCTTTTTCGATGTTGCGTAGTTGCTTTGCCGACAACTCATCGTCGAAGATGGCCATTCCGATGGGGTCCTCTTCGTCTTCTTTCTGTTTGATGTATGCTTTGATTTCCTGCAGTTTACCGCTTCCCACGTAGGTCACCGAGGATGGTCCTCCGACTCTTTGCGTGAACCGTTTGACGACCATGGCGCCAGCCGTGTCGGCCAGGAATTCCAGTTCGTCGAGGTATTCCTTAGTTTTTGCTTCGTCCTGTTCTTTGGTGATGAGGCCTACGATGACAGCCGTTTCTGCTTTGGCCTCAGATATAACAAATTCCTTCATTCAGTGTCTCACTATATATATAATAATGTGTGCAAAGTTAGCATAAAAAGCATAATTACACAAAAAAAGGAACGCTTTTTTGTCTATAGTTGTAAAAAAAAGCGTACCTTTGCACTATTAAAACCTAAATATCAATGAAGAAAATGAAAATGCTTACCGTGCTCCTCTTGTGGTTGCACCTTGGTACGGCCTCTGCCCAGACGCAGCCTGTGGCCGTCTACGACGTTATTCCTATGCCCCTTAGTGTTGAAGCCTCGAAGAACAGTCCCTTCCTGCTGGAAGAGGGAACGCCTGTCTGGTGTGATGCCGACGATGCAGCCATGCAGCAGAACAAGGCCTTCCTGTGTGAGTATATCCGGCAGATGGCCAACCTGAATGTCAGCACTCCCGCTGCCAAGCCCAAGGGCAAGGCCATCATCCTTGCACTCGATGCCGCTGTCAAAGGCGAAGAAGGGTACGTGATAGAGGTCTCTCCCAAGGCAATCCTCGTCAAGGGACGTACGGCCAGTGGCGTGTTCTATGCCATCCAGACGTTGCGCAAGTCGCTGCCGATAACTGCCGAAGCAACAGCCATAGCCTTCCCGTCTGTAGTCATCAAGGATGCTCCTCGCTTCCGCCATCGTGGCATGATGCTCGACTGCGCACGTCATTTCTTCGATGTGGCTTTCGTGAAACGGTATATCGACCTGTTGGCCATGCACAATATGAACGTGTTCCACTGGCATCTCAGCGACGACCAGGGCTGGCGCATCGAAATCAAGAAGTATCCTAAGCTGGCAGAAATCGCATCGATGCGTCCTGAGACCGTTGTGGGCCATAACTCCCATGTCTACGACGGACTGCCCCATGGAGGCTATTACACTCAGGAGCAGATTCGCGACGTCATCAAGTATGCCGCTGACCGTCATATCACTGTTATACCCGAAATCGACATGCCCGGCCACATGCTGGCTGCGCTGACTGCCTATCCTGAACTGGGATGCACGGGCGGTCCCTACACCTTGTCGCGCCGCTGGGGCGTCTTCAACGATGTCCTTTGCCTGGGCAATGAGAAGGTCTATCAGTTCTGTGAGGACGTGCTCAGCGAAGTCATCGACCTCTTCCCGTCGACCTTCATCCATATCGGTGGTGATGAAGCCCCCCGTATGCGTTGGGAAACCTGTGAGAAATGCCAGGCTCTTGCCAAAGCCCAGAACCTGACTGTCAATACCCTTCAGAGCTATTTCACCAACCGCATCGAGAAGTACGTCAACTCTCGTGGACGCCGTATTATCGGATGGGACGAGATTCTCGAAGGCCCCATCAACCAGAGTGCCACCATCCAGAGCTGGCGCGGAGCCGAGACCGGCGTGAAAGCAGCAAAGGCCGGCCATGACGTCATCATGTCGCCAACATCGCATTGCTATTTCGACTATCAGCAGGTTGAGAACGCCGGCACCAACGAGGCTACCCTCTGTGGTGGATATCTTCCCGTGGAGCGGGTCTATAGCCTCGATCCCGTGGCTAAGCTCACTGAGGAGGAGGCCAGTCATGTGCTTGGCGTACAGGCCAACCTCTGGACGGAATATGTGGTGTTCCCCCAGCAGGCCGACTACCAGGTGCTGCCGCGTATGGCTGCCCTGTGCGAGGTGCAGTGGTGCAAGGGCGAGCGCGACTATCAGAACTTCCTGCAGCGCCTGCCCCGTCTGGTCGACCTCTACGACTACTATCGCTACAACTACGCCACCCACCTCTTCCCGGGTCGGCGTCCGCTCGTTGAGGGCTTCCGTCCGTCAGGCGACTAAGCGAGTTCTTTCTTCATCGTAAAATTATTTTACAGACATAATGATTTTACCTAAGCACTGCACTTTGCTGCAGTGCTTTTTGTAGGCTGACAGCGAAGGAAAAGCCAGCTGACAGCGAAGGAAAAGCCAGCTGACAGCGAAGGAAAAGCCGGCAGACTGCGAAGGAAAAACAAGCCGTCACACTCGCTGCCGACATTCGTGACAGCCATATCGGGGCCATCGGAGATAAGACTCTGATGGCCCCTTTTCTATATCTTTGTAATTCACATACTTAGAAACGGCTGACCAAAATAGCCTATTTTGGTCACCAAAATAGCTTATTTTGGTCATCAAAATAGCTTATTTTGGTCGGACGATCCTTACCTTCCTCTATGCCGATGCTTACCTTCGTGGAAAACGACCCTTGTCTTTGGCATCGTCGACCCTTGTTTTTGTCATCGTCGACCCTTGTTTTTGTCATCGTCGACCCTTGTTTTGATGGTTTCCGGCGCTTCTCTTGAATGTGCCCGAGTATTGGTTCTGCCAACTTCAGGGTGTGGTATCAACCTTCTTTCCTTATCCCATTGTGATTGTCCATCTCGTAACTCCTGTTTTGAAATTCTTTTACAAAATCGGGGCGTTGCAGATTTTTATCGCGTATTTTCTTTCATTTTTTTGACAAAATAGATGTGTTTTTTCAATCTTTCTTCGTAACTTTGCTCCGCAAAATGCGTGTTGGCGCATGCAAGGATAGCAAGACAAATGTTTTATTATTATTACAATAGCATTAAATCAACATGAGACTGATTATTGAAAAAGATTATGCCGGGCTCTCAAACTGGGCTGCCGAGCATGTTATTGAACGCATCAATGCATTCAATCCGACGCCTGACCACAAGTTCGTATTGGGTCTGCCTACTGGTTCGTCGCCCGAGGGCATGTATGCCTGTCTGGTGAAAGCCAACAAGGAAGGCCGTGTGTCATTCAAGAATGTCGTTACGTTCAACATGGATGAGTATGTGGGACTGCCCGAGAGCCATCCCGAGAGCTACCATTCGTTCATGGCCCGCAACCTTTTCGACCATATTGACATTCCGCGCGAACAGATACATATTCTCAATGGCAATGCCAAGGACCTTGACGAAGAGTGCCGCCACTACGAGGAGATGATTTGCCAGGCCGGTGGTATCGACCTCTTTATCGGCGGCATCGGTCCCGACGGACACATCGCTTTCAACGAGCCGGGTTCGAGCCTGTGCAGCCGTACGCGCCAGAAAACCCTTACCACGGACACGATTATTGCCAATGCACGATTCTTCGACGGCGACGTGTCGAAGGTTCCCACCACAGCCCTTACCGTTGGCGTAGGCACCGTGATGGACGCTCGTGAGGTGATGATCCTGGTCAACGGTCACCATAAGGCCCGTGCCCTCCAGGCTGCCGTCGAAGGCTCGGTGAACCATATGTGGACCATCTCTGCCCTGCAGATGCATCCCCATGGCATTATCGTCTGCGACGAACCCGCCACCGACGAACTCCGTGTAGGTACCTACAAGTATTTCAAGGATATCGAGAGAAAGTAAGCGTCAGCTTGTTATAACCGACAGACAAAGAAGAATTGACCATCCGCCATCGGTATGGTTCAATTCTTCTTTTTTTGTTTGCCATGGCAGTATTGTTACGACTTTTTCCGTTTTATTTTGGTCGTTCTAATATTTTTCTGTATCTTTGCATCCGATTAAAAACCCTATCGCTTTAATAGGAAAAGAAAGAACAACAAATTAAAATAATACTAATGAATATGGACACAACAACTACTTCCAGCCCGTCTCCCGAACAAGGGGAAGTGCGACTCAGTCTCAGCTCACAAATCGTTCTGAACAAAGTGCCGGTTGAAATTTATCAACCCCAGACCGCTGTCGACCGTTCAGAACTGACAAGAATGGAGAAAATATCGACCGACATCTTCGTCAACCAAGAGCAAGGTTCCCGACACATTGCCGATGTCATCGAATCAAAGATACGTGCACGCCAGCAAGATGGCAAATACTGCGTGCTCGGGTTGGGAACGGGATTGTCGCTCACACCCGTCTATCAGGAACTCATCCGCCGTCATCGCGAAGAAGGGTTGAGCTTTCATAACGTGGTGGTATTCAATGCCTATGAGTACTTCCCGCAGACCGAAGGTACCTCCAACAGCTCAATCAGCCAGCTGCGCAGCAGGTTCCTCGACCACGTAAACGTACCGCCCCAGAACATCTTCTCGCCCGACGGCACGATCAGCCAGGAACACATACAGGCCCTGTGCCGCCTGTACGAACAGCGCATACAGTCGTTCGGTGGTCTCGACATCGTCATGCTCGGCATCGGACGAATAGGAAACATCGCTACCAATGAGCCAGGCTCAACGCTCACCAGCACCTCGCGCATCATCCTCATCGACCCGCTTACCCGCGAAGAAATGACGATGAGCTTCGGCAACAACGAGCCGGTGCCGCCCTGTAGCATCACCATGGGTATCGCCACCATCCTCTCGGCCAAGAAGATATTCCTCGTGGCATGGGGCGAAGAGAAGGCAGACATCATCCAGCAGACCATTGAGGGACCCATCAGCGACCAGCTGCCCGCAACCTTCCTGCAGACACATAACGATGCGCATGTCGTCATCGACCTCTCCGCCGCTTCCAAACTCACACGCATCGTCCACCCCTGGCTCGTCAAGTCATGCCAATGGAACGACAAACTCGTGCGCTCCGCCGTCGTATGGCTCTGCCAGGTGACAGGGAAACCCATCCTGAAACTCACCAATAAAGACTACAACGAAAACGGACTGTCAGAACTGCTCGCCCTCTATGGCTCCGCCTACAATGCCAATATCAAGATCTTCAATGATCTGCAGCACACCATAACAGGCTGGCCGGGTGGCAAGCCCGATGCCGACGATACCTACCGGCCGGAGCGTGCCAAACCCTTCCCCAAGCGCGTCATCGTCTTCTCGCCCCATCCCGACGACGACGTCATCTCCATGGGAGGTACCATACAACGACTCGTACAACAGGGACACGAAGTCCATGTGGCCTATGAAACCTCAGGAAACATCGCCGTCGGCGACGAGGAGGTGACACGGTTCATGCACTTCATCAATGGCTTCAACCAGCTGTTCGGAGAAAGCAAAGACACCGTTATCACACAGAAATACAATGAAATAAAGGACTTCCTCGCTCAGAAGAAGACCGGCGACATGGATACCCGCGACATCCTGACCATCAAGGGACTCATCCGACGCGGAGAAGCCCGCACGGCATCAACGTTCAACCACATCCCGCTTTCACGCGTACACTTCCTTGACCTGCCCTTCTATGAGAGCGGAAAAATCGAAAAACTACCTATGGGCGTTGCCGACGTACGCATCGTCCAGAAACTCCTGCACGAGCTGCAGCCCCATCAGATCTACGTCGCCGGCGACCTCGCCGACCCGCACGGCACACATCGCAAGTGCACCGATGCCGTCCTCGCCGCCATCGACGAAGAACGCAAGGCCGGTGCCGCATGGCTCAATGACTGCCGCATCTGGATGTATCGGGGCGCATGGGCAGAATGGGAAATCGAGAACATAGAGATGTGTGTACCGATGTCACCCGAGGAACTGCGCGCAAAACGAAATGCCATCCTAAAGCATCAGTCGCAGATGGAAAGCGCTCCATTCCTCGGCAACGACGAACGGCTCTTCTGGCAACGGGCCGAAGACCGCAACCGTGCCACTGCCGACCTCTACGACAAGCTCGGACTGGCCTGCTACGAGGCTATGGAAGCCTTCGTGGAGTACAAACCCTTATCATAACACAACGGCGAAGCATGAAGAGTAATGAATTCCTGAGAGACATCGTCAGCCATTTCCAGCATGAAGGAACAATAGCCGGGATAGAGCCCCTGGGCAACGGCTTAATCAATGATACCTTCATCGTGAGAACGGCCGAACCTTCAGCACCTGATTATGTGCTTCAGCGCATCAACAACGCTATCTTCACCGATGTCCCGCTCTTGCAGCGCAACATTGAAGCCGTGACGCGACACCTGCGCAGCAAGGGTGAGCCCACACTCACCTTCATCCCAGTCAAGTCGGCAGGAGCCCCCTCTCCGTCATCATCCTTCGGCACCGACGAACCCGACCCGTCAGCGGACCGCGGCTTCCCCGTGACCTATCACCACGTCACTACAGCCGATACCTACTGGCGTTTGTCAGTCTACATCCCCGATACGGTCACCGTCAACGACGTCACGCCTGCCACCTCCTACGACTGCGGCCGTTCCTTCGCGCATTTCGAGGCACTCCTTGTTGACCTGCCCGAGACGCTTGGCGAGACCATCCCTGACTTCCACAACATGGAGCTCCGCCTGAGGCAGCTGCAGGAGGCTGTCAGGAAGGATGCCGCAGGCAGGGTAGGGCAGGTGCAGTCCATTCTCGACGACCTGTTGCCTTATGCCGACGAGATGACCAAGGCCGAGCAACTGCATCGCCAAGGCCTGTTGCCCAAGCGCGTATGCCACTGCGACACCAAGGTGAACAACATGCTCTTCCGGAACGATGGTACGGTGCTCTGTGTCATCGACCTTGACACGGTGATGCCCAGCTTCATCTTCTCCGACTACGGCGACTTCCTCCGTACTGCCGCCAACACGGTTGCCGAAGACAGTCCCGATGCCGACAAGGTGAGTTTCCGCATGGACATCTTCGAAGCCTTCACCCGCGGCTATATCGAAGGTGCCCGTCCCTTCCTCACCCCGTTGGAGATAAGCATGCTGCCCTATGCTGCCGCCCTCTTCCCCTATATGCAATGCGTACGGTTCCTCACCGATTACATCAATGGCGACACCTATTATAAAATACGCTATCCCGACCATAATCTTGTCCGCACGCGCAACCAGCAACGACTCTTCCATGAAGTCTGCGCCAGACAGGATGATATGCAGCAATTCATTCAGAAACTATGACCATACGAATCCCTTACCAGTCCGTACCGGAGACTGCGTATCCGCTTGACAATGCCCCCTGGCAAGCCGACTATCCCTATAAGCCCCGTGTGACAGTTGCCTTGTCGCATGACGGGGGCAGCCTGCACTTACATTTCCGCGTTGAAGAAGATACCGTCAGGGCAGTCGCCCCCGCTGACAACGGTCACGTGTGGGAGGACTCCTGCTGCGAGTTTTTCTGCCAGTTGGACGACCAAGGCTATTACAATTTTGAATGCAATGCCGCAGGGACCTTGCTGATAGGGTGGGGACCAACACGCCAGGGGCGGGAGCAAGCACCGCAGGACGTCTTGAAGACGGTCGCCAGGGAGGCGTCGCTGGGAAGGGCTCCCTTCAGCGAAACCAAGGCTCCCGCCGTATGGGAACTACATCTACAGATACCCGTCACAGCCTTCTGGCATCATCAGATCGACACCTTCAACGGCCGGACCTTACGCGCCAACATCTACAAGTGTGGCGACCGGCTACAGCGACCTCATTTCCTCTCCCTCTTTCCCATCAACACTGACCACCCGGACTTTCACCGTCCAGAATTCTTCCAGGAGGTGGTATGCGAATAGGCATGCCCTCGCCTCGTAGGCCGTGGCGCTTTCCTTCGTTGATTGCCGTCATCATGCTGCTGTTGTCAGTGGCGGCCTGTGAGTTCCGTTCCCCAGCCGTCAATAAACTGCGGCCTGGAGACCTGCTCTTCCATGTTGTGAAAGAAAGCAATGCCATTACCGACGTTACGCCTGGCATGATCGACCATGTCGCCATTGTGGTCACCACGGACAGCGTGATAGAAGCCGTGCCCAAGAGCGGTGTGCATATCGTTCACGTAGACACACTACTGCAAGACGACGGCTATTGGATACACTCCCGCGTAAAGACCGTCGATGCACATCAGAGCATAGCCCGTGCCCGTCGTTATCTGGGGCTGCCTTATGACAGCCTCTTCCTGCCAGACAACAGAGCAGTCTACTGTTCTGAACTCGTTCAGGTGTCCTTTGTTGACAGCCAAGGGAAGCTCCTCTTCGAGCCTGTTCCGATGTCATTCCACGATGGTTCCGGGCAGATCCTGCCATACTGGGAAGCGTTCTATGCCCGACAGGGGATGGACGTGCCAGAGGGATGGCCGGGGACCAATCCCGGAGAGTTGTCCAAGCGTCCCATTGTCGTTATCGTCAGCGACTCTTTGAAGTAATAACCAGCGGCTTTCGTGTGTAATAACATACAGGACTGTTATTTTCAGCACAATAATTTTGGTATTAGAGAAAAAATGGTTACCTTTGCAAACAAAATAAAAAATATTCGAATAACTTAAAAAATTAAACAGCTTATGTCACAAATTACTGGACGCATCTCTCAGATTATCGGCCCTGTTATTGACGTGTATTTCGACACGAAAGGGCAGGATGCAGAGAAGGTGCTCCCAAAAATTTATGAAGCCTTGGTGGTAAAGCGTGCCGACGGCCGTGACCTGGTCATTGAGGTGCAGCAGCACATTGGTGAAGACACCGTCCGTTGCGTGGCTATGGACAACACCGACGGCCTGCAGCGCGGACTGGAAGCAATACCCACGGGTTCGCCGATCCAGATGCCTGCCGGCGACCAGATCAAGGGTCGTATGCTCAACGTTATCGGTCAACCCATCGACGGCATGGAGCAACTCAACATGCAGGGTGCCTATCCCATCCATCGCGAGGCTCCGAAGTTTGAAGAACTGTCCACCCGTAAGGAAGTGCTTTCAACAGGTATCAAGGTCATCGATCTGCTCGAACCCTATATGAAGGGCGGTAAGATCGGACTCTTCGGAGGCGCCGGCGTAGGAAAGACGGTGCTCATCATGGAGCTCATCAATAATATTGCAAAGGGACACAATGGATACTCCGTCTTCGCAGGCGTTGGAGAGCGTACCCGTGAAGGAAACGACCTTATCCGCGAGATGATTGAGTCTGGAGTTGTCCGCTATGGCAAGAAATTCCAGGAGGCCATGGAGGAAGGTAAGTGGGACCTCTCACTTGTCGACCCGGAGGAACTGAAGAAGAGCCAGGCTACCTTGGTATATGGACAGATGAACGAGCCCCCGGGCGCACGCGCATCAGTGGCCCTCTCCGGTCTGACCGTGGCAGAAGGCTTCCGCGATAATGGCGGTAAGGACGGCGCAGCAGCTGACATCCTGTTCTTTATCGACAACATCTTCCGCTTCACTCAGGCCGGCTCGGAAGTGTCGGCTCTGCTCGGACGTATGCCGTCGGCAGTAGGCTATCAGCCCACACTGGCCTCAGAGATGGGTGCCATGCAGGAGCGCATCACCTCTACGAAGAAGGGTTCAATCACCTCGGTACAGGCCGTCTATGTGCCTGCCGACGACTTGACGGACCCCGCTCCGGCCACCACCTTCACCCACCTCGACGCTACCACCGTGCTCTCTCGTAAGATTACTGAGCTGGGAATCTATCCCGCTGTCGACCCGCTGGGCTCAACGTCGCGTATCCTCGACCCCCTCATCGTCGGTAAGGAACACTATGAGTGCGCTCAGCGTGTGAAGCAGATCCTGCAGCGCTACAACGAACTTCAGGATATCATCGCCATCCTCGGAATGGACGAACTCTCCGACGAAGACAAGGTGACCGTGAACCGCGCACGTCGTGTGCAGCGCTTCCTCTCGCAGCCTTTTGCCGTCGCCGAGCAGTTCACGGGCGTTCCCGGAGTAATGGTATCTATTGAAGACACTATCAAGGGCTTCAACATGATTCTCGACGGAGAGGTTGACGACCTGCCAGAACAGGCCTTCCTGAATGTCGGAACCATTGAAGACGCCATAGAGAAGGGTAAGAAACTCCTTGAAGCAGCGAAAGGATAAAGCCTATGCTTAGTTTGAAAATCGTTTCGCCCGAAAGGGTAGAGTTTGAAGGTGAGGTTGAAAGCGTTCTCGTGCCCGGCACCATCGGTCAGTTCGAGATATTCGTCAATCACGCCCCCATCATCTCCTCGCTTGATAAGGGAACGGTGACATACACCTTGCCTGGCAACGAGAAAAAATCGCTCCATATATCAGGCGGTTTCGTTGAAGTCCAGAAAAACCAGGTGAGCGTATGTGTTGAACTGAACGAAGGCGCATAGGATGTAGCGCATTACTGATAGGATGGAAAAAGACTGGTTGAAGAAGCAGGCAAAGTACTACACCGTGATGGTAGCCGTCATAGAGGTGCTCTTGTTCGGAGGTATTCGCCTGCTGGGGACAGAGGCCATGCAGACACCCTCGCTCGTGGGAGCACTGTTCACACTCATCTTCTACGTAGCTGACGGATGGATATGGTATTGGGTGGCGTCCAACCATCAAGACTATCTGCCTTCATTCTTCACCGGCACATCAGTAGTCCGCTTCCTGTCGGCATTGGTCATTATCGGGTGCTGCTACCTTGTGGGTGACCACAGCCGCCTGATGACATTCATGCTGGTGTTCTTCCTTTATTATATGGTAATGCTCATACATCATGGCATCTACTTTATGAGAGTGTCTAATCGTTTGTAACGAGTTCTAAACATAGAATTAAATGAAATTATTAAAATTAATATGTCTCCTGCTGATGATGAGTCTCCTGCCGTTGCCAACCTTGGCCGACGAGCAGAAAGAAGAGACTATAAATATTCCGGAGATAGTGCTGGAGCACTTGTCAGATACCTACGAGTGGCATATCGTCGGTAACGTGAGTATTCCCCTTCCTATCATCATCAGAAGTTCGCAGACAGGCAATTGGCACTTCTGTACGGAGCATTCGCTGCCCGGTGACTTCTTCTTCAACGAGGAGGCCCACGGGAAAATCTACGAGCGGATGGCCGACGGAACAGCGGTACGCCCGTTAGACCTGAGTATCACGCGCAATGTGGTGCAGATATGGATCGTCGTGGCTGTCCTGCTGGCTATATTCCTCAGCTGTGCCCGTTGGTATAAGAAGCATGACAAGACGGATAAAGCCCCCGGCGGATTTGTCGGTGCTGTGGAAATGCTGGTGATGATGATTAATGATGATGTCATTAAGTCGTCTATCGGCGAAAAGCATTATCGCCCTTACGCACCCTATCTGCTGACCGTGTTCTTCTTTATCCTTGTCACCAATCTGTTGGGCTTGCTGCCCATCTTCCCAGGTGGGTCTAATGTGACGGGTAATATCAACATCACGTTCTTCCTCGCTTTCTGTACATTCCTTGCTATCAACCTGTTTGGCAACAAGGAGTATTGGAAGGACATCTTCTGGCCCGACGTGCCCATCTTCCTGAAGGCCATACCGCTGATGCCCGTCATCGAACTGTTCAGCGTCTTCACAAAGCCGTTTGCACTCATGGTCCGTCTCTTTGCCAATATGATGGCAGGACACGCCATGATACTGTCGTTCACATGCGTCATCTTCCTTGGATGGACGTTGGGTCCGAAACTCGGAACAGGCTTGAACATCTTCAGCGCCATCATGCTGTTGTTCTTCAATGCCCTGGAACTACTCGTGGCATTCGTACAGGCATATGTCTTCACGATGCTGAGTGCCGTGTTTATTGGACTGGCCCATAAAGAGCATGAGGAAGAATAGGAAAAAACAAATAAGAAAACAAGAAATTAAATATTAACAATTTAAAAACAATTAAAACACTATGATTACATCTTTGTTATTAGCCGCTGAAGGCCTGGCACAGCTGGGTTGCGGTCTTGGAGCTGGTATCGCCGTGATTGGCGCAGGTTTAGGTATTGGTAAGATCGGCGGTAATGCCGTTGATGCCATCGCCCGTCAGCCGGAGGCTTCTGGTAAGATCTTCACACAGATGATCCTGACCGCCGCTTTCGTCGAGGGTTGTGCCCTGTTTGCTATCGTAGCTTGTGCATTCCTTATTAAATAAGTCGTAACAAATGGATTTCAGTCAACTGCCATCAATACTGACACCCGACGTCGGACTTCTGTTCTGGATGATGTTGGCATTCCTGGTGGTCTTCGGCATCCTTGCGAAGTATGGCTTCCCCGCCATCACCAATATGGTTGATGAGAGAAACAAATACATCGACGAGAGTCTGCGCAAGGCACATGAAGCCCAGGAAAGGCTGGCAAACATCGAGAGAGAAGCTGATGCTATCCTTCAGGATGCCCGCGAAAAGCAGGCACAACTGCTGAAGGAAGCTACCGAGACACGGGACGCCATTGTTGGTAAGGCTCAGGAGAAGGCTCGTGAAGAAGGTGCCCGCCTGCTTAGCGAGGCAAAAGCTGAGATTGAAGCAGAGAAACAGAATGCCATTCGCGGCATTCGTGCTCAGGTGGCTGAACTCAGCGTGCAGGTTGCCGAGAAGGTACTGCGCCAGAACCTCTCTTCAGATGCCAATCAGATGAGCCTTATCGACCGGTTGTTGGATGAAGTCTCTGTTGGAAAGAATGTAAACTAAGCCGCTTATGGATATAGGTGTAATATCGGTACGCTACGCACGGGCACTTCTCAAGAGTGCCACTGGGGCAAAGCTCGAAGAACAGGTGTACCAGGAGATGCAGACCCTCATGGCCAGCTATCTCCAGGTGCCTGAACTGAGGTTTACGATAGACAACCCCATGCTCGGCCAGGACACCAAGCAACAGCTCTTGCTGACAGCCTGCGGGACAAACCTCACGGACCTGACGCAACGCTTCATCGCCTTGGTGCTGGAAGAGGGTAGGGAGAGCACCCTTCAATTCATGGCTGCTTCGTATATCACTCTTTACCGCAAACAGAAGAACATCACCCGCGGACGACTCATCACCGCCACGCCCGTCAGTGCTGAAACAGAGCAGCGCATGCGGAAAATGGTGGAGAGCAGAACTAATGGTACTGTGGAGTTCGAGTCAGAGGTGAATCCCGATATCATCGGCGGTTTTATCCTTGAATACGACACATACAGAATGGATGCGAGCGTGAAGACAAAACTCAACTCGATACTCACACAGCTGAGAAAATGACGTTATACCGTCATCCCGTTATAACGTAATAACGAAAAATAAGAATAATAAAAATGTCAGATAAAATCAAACCAAGCGAAGTCAGTGAAGTGCTGCTGCAACAGTTGCAGGGCATCAGTCAGGCCGAGAAGTTTGACGAGGTCGGCATCGTGCTTCAGGTGAGCGACGGTGTAGCCCGTATCTATGGCCTACGCAATGCCGAAGCCAATGAGCTCCTTGAGTTCGAAAACGGCACCATGGCTATCGTGATGAACTTGGAAGAAGACAACGTCGGTTGTGTTCTTCTCGGTCCTACATCGGGCATTAAAGAAGGACAGGTCGTCAAACGAACCCACCGCATCGCCTCAATACGCGTCAATGACAATATGCTCGGGCGCGTCATCAACCCGTTGGGTGAGGCTATTGACGGAAAGGGCGACATCGACCTGAATGAATCCTTTGAAATGCCTCTCGACCGAAAGGCTCCCGGCGTAATCTATCGCCAGCCTGTGAAGGAACCACTGCAGACCGGTCTGAAAGCTGTTGACTCCATGATTCCTATCGGCCGTGGACAGCGTGAGCTCATCATCGGCGACCGCCAGACAGGAAAGACGGCTATCGCTGTCGACACGATTATCAATCAGAAGAGCTTCTACGAGGCAGGAAAGCCTGTCTACTGTATCTATGTAGCCATCGGACAGAAAGCTTCTACCGTTGCCGCACTCGTACAGAACCTTAAAGAGCACGGCGCACTGCCTTATACCATCGTCGTCGCCGCTACCGCTGCCGACCCTGCTGCCATGCAGTATTATGCCCCGTTTGCAGGTGCAGCCATCGGTGAATACTTCCGCGACCGCGGCCTTGCTGCCCTCGTCGTCTATGATGACTTGTCAAAGCAGGCTGTCGCCTATCGTGAGGTGTCGCTGATCCTGCGTCGTCCTTCAGGACGTGAGGCTTATCCCGGTGATGTGTTCTACCTCCATTCACGTCTTCTTGAGCGTGCAGCCAAGATTAACGAACAGCAGGAGGTTGCCGAACAGATGAACGACCTGCCCGAGTGCATGAAAGGTCATGTGCGGGGTGGTGGCTCGCTGACGGCTTTGCCTATCATCGAAACGCAGGCTGGCGACGTCTCGGCATACATCCCAACGAATGTCATCTCGATCACCGACGGCCAGATCTATCTGGAGTCCGACCTCTTCAACCAAGGCTTCCGTCCTGCCATCAACGTGGGTATCTCCGTATCTCGTGTGGGTGGTTCTGCACAAATCAAGTCGATGAAGAAGGTGGCTGGTACGCTGAAGATAGACCAGGCCCAGTATCGTGAGTTGGAAGCATTCTCGAAGTTCTCCAGCGACATGGACCCGGTGACGGCTATGACCATCGACCGAGGACGAAAGAACAACCAGCTGCTTATTCAGCCTCAGTATTCGCCCATGCCTGTCGGCGAGCAGATTGCCATCCTCTATTGCGGAGTACATGGCCTGCTGCGTGACGTGCCCGTTGACAAGGTCCGCGAGTGTCAGGATGCCTTCCTCGAGAAGATGAGGTCGGCACAGCCCGAGGCCATCGCAACGTTGGCTGCCGGAAAGATTGACGACACGGTGACAAGTGTTATCGAGAAAGTCATGGCAGACATCGCAGGAACTTATAAAGCATGATAGCCTATGCCGTCACTGAAAGAGATTAAAGGACGAATAGCTTCCGTCAACAGCACCCGTAAGATTACGAGTGCCATGAAAATGGTTGCTTCGTCGAAGTTGCACCATGCACAGGTGATGATAGAGAACATGCTCCCCTATGAAACGATGCTCGAGCACATTCTCAAGTCGTTCCTTGCAGCTGAAGCCGAGGCTCAGACCATCTACGACCAGCCGCGACCCGTCAAGCGGGTTGCACTGGTTGTCTATGCCTCGAACAGCAGTCTCTGCGGCGGCTTTAATGCCAACGTAATCAAGCTGATGCAGCAAACGGTTAATGAGTTCAGTCATCTTGGTAAGGATAACATTATCGTGTACCCGATTGGTCGTAAAGTGGCAGAGAAGGTAGCCAAGTTAGGATTGAACTCCGGCGGTGACTTCACGGCATTGGTCGACAAGCCCAATGTTCAGGAGTGTATCGCACTGGCTCAGGAACTAGGAGAGAAATTTGCCAAAGGAGAGATAGACCGTGTGGATTTGATTTATCACCACTTTAAGAGTGCCGGCTCTCAGGTGCTTACCCGTAAGACCTTCTTGCCCATCGATATCTCCGAAGAGTTGGATTCCGACAAGGAACGTGACCTTTCATCGAATATCGTTACGAAGGAGGCACAAGAGTATCTGAAGAAGAGACGTCGCAAGGAAGATGAAGAAAAGAAGCATGATGACGTGAAGCCCCTCAACGACAACTTCATCGTTGAGCCGGACATGTCGACGGTGTTGTCTCTGCTCATTCCGAAGTTGGCGCATCTAATGCTCTATACTGCCTTACTCGACAGCGTAGCCTCAGAGCATGCCGCGCGAATGGTGGCCATGCAGACAGCTACCGACAACGCCGATGAACTGCTCCGCGAACTCAACCTCCAGTACAACAAGAGTCGTCAGCAAGCCATTACGAGTGAACTTCTCGATATTGTTGGTGGAACGGTCAACAACTAAGTCAGATACTTCTGCACAATGTCGACAACCACAGTTTGGCCAATATCAACAGTGCTACCAAAGACTCCCTTAGGCATGCCTGGTTGATATTGGCCAAAAAGTTAATAGCTTCAACGATGTCATGTTACTACAACGGTAATAATTAGTTTCAACAATTGTCAATTCGAAACCGATAGTTTTTATGTTGAATAAAAAGTTTATAGGAATGATTGCCTTGACGATGGCATTCCTTCATTCTTCTGGCATCTATTCGCAGACAGAACGAGCAGACAAGCGAGAGTTCAGGGGTGCATGGATCCAGAGCGTCAACGGACAGTTCCAAGGCATGGGAACTGAGAAAATGCAGCAGACTCTGCGCTATCAACTTGATGAGTTGAAGAAGGATGGGGTGAATGCCATCATCTTTCAAGTCCGTCCGGAATGTGATGCGCTATATCCCAGTCCTTATGAGCCATGGAGCCGTTTCCTGACAGGCGTGCAAGGACAGGCACCGCAGCCTTATTGGGATCCCTTGGCATGGATGGTGGACGAATGCCACAAAAGAGGCATGGAACTACATGCATGGATAAACCCCTATAGGGCAAAGACAAAGACCACGTCGGTGCTGGCTTCTAATCATGTTGCCATGCTGCATCCGGAAAGAGTGTTCCCTTATGACGGTCAACTCATCCTCAACCCGGGAATGCCAGAGAACCGCCTGTTCATCTGCAATGTCGTTGCCGACATCCTCAGAAGATATGATGTCGATGGGCTCCACATGGACGATTACTTCTATCCCTATCCTGTTGCCGGACTGGCCATTCCCGACGATATGCAGTACGAGATGTACAACAACGGCATTCGCGATCGGGGTGATTGGCGCCGCGATAATGTGAACGTGTTTATCAAGCAGCTTTCCGATACCATTCATGCCGTGAAGCCATGGGTGAAGTTTGGCGTGTCGCCATTTGGCATCTATCGCAATAAGCGTAACGACCCTGTCAATGGCAGTGATACCGGAGGTTTACAGAATTACGATGATCTCTATGCGGATGTATTGCTGTGGGTGAACAATGGATGGATAGACTACTGTGTACCCCAGTTGTATTGGCAGATAGGGCATAAGACCGCTGACTATCAGACCCTCATTAAGTGGTGGGACCGTTATGCCGGAGGGCGTCCGCTCTTTATCGGAGAAGACATAGAACGAACGGTTCAGCATGCAGACCTCTCAAATCCCGCTGTCAATCAGATGGGAGCTAAATATCAGCTCCATCGGCAGATGAAGCATGTTGACGGAACCGTGCTTTGGTATGCCAAGGCGGCTGTAGACAATACCGGTAATTATGGCACCATGCTACGTGACGTCTATTGGAAATATCCTGCTCTCCAGCCTCGTATGCCTTTTATTGACGACAAGGCTCCTAAGTCTCCAAAGAGTGTCAAGGCGCTCTGGACCCAGGATGGCTACTTCCTCTTCTGGACCGCGCCAAAGGCAAAGACATGGGCTGATGAGGCACATCAATATGTCATCTATCGTTTTGAAAAGGGCGAGAAGGTTGACATTGGAGACCCCTCAAAGATCATGGCTGTTACAAACCGGTTATGGTACAAACTGCCCTATACCAACTCCGGGAAACGCTACACCTATGTTGTTACTGCTCTTGACCGGATGAGTAACGAGAGTAAGGGCGTAAAGAAAAAGGTCAGACTTTAGGATGTTCCAGGAAAAGCAAAAGGGGAAACGAAAATGTTTTCCCTTTTTTGATGTGTAGCGTTATGACTTGTGATTTATGCCTCTGTCGTTTCTACATTCCGTTGCATTGTAGTATCCGACAACCTGATGGCTTACTCGTCAAAAAGGTTTTTGAAGAAATCATCAAGATCTTCGTCAAGGTTCTCCATGAGCTCGCCTCCAATGATAACGGTGTCATCATCGGCCACATATAACTCTGCTATGCCTTCCTTGTCGTCATCTTCAAGAACAAAACTATAAGGTTTCATGATACCCAGGTTGTCAACGGTTTCATGTGCCTTGTGAAGTTCAGAGCGAAGAATCTCCGTAACACTTTCGTAGAAATCTTCGTCTTTGTTGTCAATCCATTGGTCAACAACGCAGCGGTTGATTTCCTCGTCTTCATCGTCGAAAGCTAACAGTTCGCCACTGTCCTGCGACACTCTCAAGTGTATGTCGGTGAGGATGTCGGTATCTGTTGAAAAAGGAAACTTCTGCGCTATTTTCCTAATGGCGCGTTCAATCTGTTGGATAGTCAGCTCTGTTGCTTTCATAATGAGTGTGTTTTATAACATCAAAATCACTGCAAAAATACATCTTTTTATTTATATGGCGAACTTTTTTCGAGTTTTTTTTGTAATTTTGTGGCGAAAGAATAATAATACATCAACTTATATCGTATGAAACAGACTATTTTAGTAACTGGCGGTACCGGTTTCATCGGTTCACACACCACTGTTGAGCTTCAGCAGGCCGGCTATCGCGTCGTCATTGTTGACAACTTGTCGAATTCAAAGATTGAGGTTCTTGACGGTATAGAGAAGATTACCGGTATCCGTCCGGACTTCGAGCAGGTTGACCTGAAGGATCTGGAGGCTACAGAACAAGTGTTCAAGAAATATCCGGATATCCAGGGCATCATTCATTTTGCTGCTTCCAAAGCCGTCGGCGAGAGTGTGGAGAAGCCTCTCCTGTATTATCGGAATAACATCGTGTCGTTGGTCAATTTGCTCGAACTGATGCCGAAATATGGTGTGAAGGGTATCATTTTCTCTTCATCATGTACCGTCTACGGTCAGCCGTCAAAGGAAAACCTGCCTGTTACGGAGGAGGCTCCTATCCAGAAAGCCCTTTCCCCATATGGAAATACCAAGCAGATTAACGAGGAAATCATCTATGACTTCATCCATTCAGGAGCTCCTATCAAGTCGATAGTACTGCGTTATTTCAACCCCATCGGAGCCCATCCTTCGGCCTACATCGGAGAGTTGCCCAATGGTGTGCCGATGAATCTTATACCCTTTGTCACTCAGACAGCTATCGGCATTCGCAAACAGTTGAAGATTTTCGGTCACGACTACAACACCCCAGACGGTACATGTATTCGCGACTATATCTATGTCGTAGACCTGGCCAAGGCTCATGTGAAAGCAATGGCCCGGGTTCTCGATGAGGACAGCGATGCCATCGAATACTTCAATATCGGAACGGGACGCGGCCTCTCGACCCTCGAGGTTGTCGAAGGTTTTGAGAAAGCAACCGGCGTGAAAGTGAACTGGGAATACGCCCCTCGTCGCGAAGGTGATATCGAGAAGGTATGGGGCAATGTGGATAAGGCCAATAAGGTCCTTGGCTGGAAAGCTGATACGCCCTTAGAGGATGTGCTTGCCTCTGCATGGAAATGGCAGAAGAAGCTCCGTGAAGACGGCGTCATGTAATGCCTGACTCTTATATAATGCCAAGGGGGTGACAGATAATTGTCTGTCACCCCCTTGGCGCAACAAAGCCTTTTGGACCTCGGACGATGTCAGTAGCTTACGCTGACGCTTTCGTAGTTGGACTGCATGATGGTGTATCCGTCACTGCGAGCTTCAGCCCTGATCTTTCTCATTTCATCTTGTGCCTGTCTTAAGTTACTCTTCAGGCTGGCATAATGGGCACTGTTCCATTCGCCTGCAGTATTGCCGCGGATATCATCTCCTGTTTTCTTGTTCTTTACCCTGATGCCGGCACGTGTCAGCGTCTCGTAACTGTCCTTTGCTCTCGCTTCCCACCGTCTGTACATATCTGTGTAAAAGCTTTCAGGATGTTTGTTCTTTGGAGTATTGGCTGTTGGCTCCGTGCCTGTCGTAGCCGAGAAGCCGGACATGTCTGGGAAGAGTGGCGCTTGTTCCGCTGATGCCGCATCGTCAATACCGCCCTCAGTTCCGAGTGCCGATTCTTCACCATTCATCGAGGCGAGTGTCTCCTCTGTGCTCTGCATGATGTTGCCGGCAGCCTCAATGCCCTCAGAACCTCCTGCTGCCACTGCGTAGGTAGATGCGGCAACTCCAACCACAGCTACGACGGCTTTCAATGCACTGTTTACCCTGTTCCACCGTCGGTCTTTACGATCGTGTTTGGCCATGGCCAAGTTGTCGGCAATGAGCTTGTTGTCTGGGGCAAGCTCATGGGCCAGCTTCAGTTTTTTCATGCCTTCATTATAGTCTTTGGCGTCAATATCCATGAGTGCCATGTTGTTCAGTGCCATGACATGGTCGGAATCGATGTTGAGAATACGGCGGTATATTTTCCTGGCTGCCCTTTTGTTACCGGCTTGTTCGGCTTGCAGGCCGCTGTCGCATAGTTTCTCAAGGAATTCCGGTTCTATGTATCCGTCTTTGTCAATCCATCCGCTGATGCCATTGATGGTGGCTGTAGCTTTTCCTCCGGAGAATGGCCCGATAGCGTCGAAAGCTGTCATAAAGATTCGCTTCCCCGTGTCGTCATATAATCCGTAGCTGACTTCGTCTTTCCAGGAATAACAGACTACATAGAGGTGGTTGGCGGCATCATGCTTGACATCCTGATAGTAAGCCGGTACGATGATACGTCCGTAGTTGTCGCGGGCACCGATTTGTTTCCTGTCGCTGTCGTTTTGCGGCACTTCAAAGTTCTCGTAGGTAAGTTTCTGTATCCATGTGGAGTCGTTGATGCGGCTGTTTACCTCTCGGCTGGTGGATTGCAATTTGTCGGTGATGGCAGCATAGGCATCGTTTTCTTTTTTCGCTTTAATGGCTTTTGCTGCCTCCCGGTATTCCTTGTTCGAGATGGGAACTGATATCATCGCTTCCTCAGCAAGGTATTTGCATTCAACGACGACTTTTCCCGTGATGTCAATGGCACCGTATTTCCCGTTCATTTTGACGGTGGCAAGCATGTTGTCGCGGAAGTTCCTGGCGAGTTCAAACTGCGGTTCAATGACCATTTTCCCTTTTTTGTCGATATATCCGAATCTGTCGCCGACCCTCACAGCTGCCAGCCCTTGCGAGAAACCTTCGAGGTGCTTCATCGGCAGGTACTGTGGCTCGATGATGAAACGGTTGTGGAGGTCGATAAACCCTACTTTCCCATTGACCTCAACAGCGGCCAGGTTCTCTTCGAAATCCGTTGCTGCTGCGTCGTACTGTGGCGGCACGACCCAGTCAATGTCATTGGTGTTTCCTGATGCCAGGATGCTCTGGCCTGTTTTTCCGAGTATGTTGATGGCTGTCTTACGTAGTCCTTTTATAGGACTCTTGTGGTTTTGTTGCTTATTGGCGTATCCCCATTTGTTTGTGTTGGGGTTCTTGAGCAGAATTACGTCTTCGGCAGTCTGCGCATGTGCTGCCAAGACGAAAACAATAGCCAATAGTATGGAAATGACTTTTCTCATAGTAGTGTATGTGTTTTTCCCTGCAAAGATAAACATATTCTTTTAAAAGACGTTATCATCCATCATCTTTTTTGTCATGTATAATTATATTTCGGCAATAATTATTATCTTTGCACCCGCTATGCAATATTTAGGAGAAGTTATATCCCTCGGTGTCGCCTGTTCATGGACTGTCGCCGCCTTGGCAAGCGAAGTGGCAAGCCGCCGCCTTGGCGTTTTCGTGATGAATGTCTGGCGTATGTTGCTGGCCTTGTTACTTTCCACGTTGTTGATGCTGATGCTCAGCGGCACGTGGGGGCTTCAATATGCTTCACCATCTGCATGGATGTGGTTGTTGTTGAGTGGGGTGGTGGGTTATTTCTTTGGTGACTGGTGTCTGTTCAACAGCTATCTCACCATCGGCTCTCGCTATGGTCAGCTTTTTATGACGCTGGCTCCTGCTTTCACCGCTTTTTCTGCCTGGGTAATGCTGGGACAGAAACTCTCATGGGCTGCTCTGCTGGCCATGGCTGTGACGTTGTTGGGTATAGCTATTTCCGTATGGCATGCTGGAAAGCAGGAACTGCCGACAAAAGGTGTATTATTCGGTCTTGGGGCAGCACTCGGGCAAGGACTGGGACTGGTCTTGAGCAAACTCGGCCTGGATAGCTATGAGTCTTCGATGTCCGCGGAACTTCTCAGTCAGACCGTCAACTATTTGCCTTTTTCTGCCAATAGTGTTCGTTGCATAGCAGGTCTGGCGTGTTATACAGCTTGGTATTATTGGATGCGTCCGAAGTTCCGAACAGAGCATCACACCTTTTCAGATAGCTTCTCGAACCGACGTGGTATTCTGGCCATGCTTATAGCTGTACTTTCGGGTCCTTTCCTCGGCGTAGGCTTCTCTCTCATGGCTGTTCAATACACCGCAGCCGGCATAGCCTCTACGCTTATGGCTACGACGCCCATACTCATCCTGCTTCCCTCTCGCTGGCTTTTTGGACAGCGGATTACTTTGCGCAATGTGGTCGGTTCAATAGTATCTGTCATTGGCGTGTCTCTTTTCTTCTTGTTGTAAAGAAATTGTTATTGATGGCCGAACGCCAAAATCATTCACCAGTAACTTTTCGGTAATAGGTTGATGCTATTGCCGGAATTCTGATTGGCTGAATAAGTTTTTAATTGTTTTTTTGGTTATTCGAATCAGTTTTTATACCTTTGCGGTCACTATGGATATAGAAAGAATTAAGGAACTGGTATATAGATTGCCGAGTTTGTCGACAACTCTCGGAATGGAGTTCTTGTCGACTGATGAACCGGACACGTGTATGGCTCGAATGAAGGTTGATGAGCGTTGCCGCCAACCTTTCGGATTTCTCAGTGGCGGCGCTTCGCTGGCATTGGCAGAGAACTTAGCCGGAGTAGGCTCGATGGGGCTGTGTCCGGATAAGATTGCTGTCGGTGTGAATGTCACGGGGAGTCATGTGAAAGCAGTTCTTGAAGGTGATACGGTGACAGCAGTAGCTCGTCTCCGCCACCAAGGCAAGACCCTCCATCAGTGGCAGGTTGATATCACTAATGAACAAGGTGAACTGATTTCCACCGTTCAAGTGACGAACTACGTTGTTTAGTACTTAAAGCTGCTACCGCCGACGAACTCGCGCATAATACTTGTAGGTGGTATCTCTTTGTCGCTGACGGGAATGAAGAAGTGGATGAATTTCAGCAGCCGGTGTGCTTCTGCATATTCCGGACAGTTGCGAGGTACCTGTGCAAGGATGAGTTCTGCATGAGTTCTGAGTACGGCAAATTCGATGTTCAGCGCAGAATTGAACATAACGTCGGCAGTCTCTTGGAAAGGGAATATCCATTGTTCCTCAGCTTCGCAGACGTTTTTCCACTGGCTGATAGTCTGTTGTGCGGTGAAGGCTCCTTTGTTATAGTCTCTGATGATGCGGCGAAGTAATCGGTTGTCGCGAGTCGGGATCCAGTTGTGGTCGTCGAGTGAAATACTGGTTAATGCAGAGACATAGATTTTAAACTTGGCTGTATCTGGTATTCGTTCGGTGAGCAACGGGTTCAGAGCGTGTATGCCTTCAACAATAAGGACGCTGTCATTTGAGAGCTTGAGTTTCTTCCCGTTGTACTCGCGTTTTCCTGTCACGAAGTTGTATTCCGGCACTTCCACGCGCTCGCCCTTCATCAATCGGGTGAGGTGGTCGTCAAGAAGTTCGCAGTCAACGGTTTTGATGTTGTCGAAGTCGTAATCGCCATTAGGCAGCAGAGGCGTGTCTACGCGGTTGACAAAGTAGTCATCGGTAGAGAAAGACATCGGACGCAATCCGCATGCGAGGAGTTGTACGCTTAGTCGTTTGCAGAATGTCGTTTTTCCAGACGAAGACGGTCCTGTTATGAGTACAATGCGAATGGGATTGTCTTCGTCATGAAAACGGCGGTCAATCTCTTCGGCTATCTGAACGATCTTCTTTTCCTGCAGCGCTTCGCTCACCTGAATGAGTTCTGATGCTTTTCCTCTGAGGATGGCTTTGTTCACATCACCGGCGTTCGATAGTCTCATGATGATATCCCAGCGCACTTTTTCAGCAAGCATATCAAAAGTCTTGGGCATGTCCACATAGTGGTCGAGCTCCAATGGGTTCTGTTTGTCGGGAACTCGAAGCAGGAGTCCTTCGCCATAGCGTTCCAATCCCCAGACATTCAGATAGCCGGCCGATGGTACAAGTGGGCCATAATAATAGTCAACGGTATCGCCGAGGGTGTAATAGTCGCTGTAAATCTGTCCGCTTGTTTCAAGGAGTTTTACTTTGTCGGCAAATCCCCTTTCGGCAAAAACGCGCACAGCTTCTTCCGTTGTCGCTTCGTTGCGGCGGAAAGGCATGTCCAGATCGATAATCTCCTGCATACGTTGGCGGATGGATTCTACGTCTTCGTCGGTGAGTACCTCGTTTCCGCGTTTTCTGAAATTACAATAGTATCCGCGCGACAGCGGGTGCTCAATAAACAGTTTAGAACCCGGGAAGATGTCGCAGGTTGCCTTGTAGAGCACGAAACACAACGAGCGCACGTATACCCGGTGTCCACTGCCGTCACGGGCATCAAGGAATTCCACATCCCGATTTTGGTATAGTCTGAATTTCAAACCCTGTGAAGTGTTATTGACTTTGGCTGAGACTACTGGATAGGGCATCTGCAGCTCATCGGCAAACTCTTGATAGACATCAATGAGTGAAGTTCCCTCGGGGAAACTCTTCGTGATGTTGTTGTTTTTGCAGCGAATCTGGAGCATGAGTGATAAGAGGGGTATTATTTCCTGCTACAAAATTAAGAAATAAAAACGAATTATGTGCGAAAATGATGAATTATTTCGCATTATCAGAATAAAAACCCGTCAATCATCTCTCATGATTCCAATATTTCGACACCGCAAAATAACATATAGTCGCCGGTTCTGTCAGATATTTGGGATAATCTGCATGGATCTGCATGAACGGTCTCACATTCATATCGTGCTGATTGTCTTTTGCAGTTCTTTCAGGAAATGCACGGCATGTCCGCCGTCCATCTGTGCGTGATGGAACTGGAACGAGATAGGGAGCGTGGTCTTCAGCCAGTCCTTACGATAGCGTCCCCATGCCAGGAAGGGGTTGGTGTAGATGCCGCTGTACTGGTTGACGATGCAGTCGAGTTCCGTCCCGGTCAGAGCCGACGTGCCTACGATGACGGCATCCTCGTCCAAGATGTCCTGACAGGTCTGGCGGATGGTCTCGGTCAGGTGCAGGTAGTTGGCGTTAAACTGCTCCAGGTCGTCGGTGACGGCAATGTCGCAGAAACTGAGCCCGCCCTTTACGTTATCCACAATCACATTGATGGCCATGTGGTCGTATTTGTATAGTTTCCCGTCATGTGGCAGCATGTAGAACTCCTCTATCCTTGAGGCCGTCTTGCCGATGCACCAGCACAACAGCATGTTGAATTTAAGTCCGCGCTTACGGCTCACCTTACAGAGCCGCGTCACGTCGAAGGTCTTCGTGAGCGTCACCATCGGCATGGGTGACTTCATCCACAGCTCGAAAGCGATGGCCCGCTTTGTGTCTTTGGGATTGATTTCCTGTTTCATCACTCAATCACAAAACTGCGGGGATAGAAGTCGCTGTAGAAACGGCCGTCGGTGGCTGTGAACTTCAGTACGCAGTAGTTAGGGTCGGTTACACCGCCAGGGTAGTACTGCTCGTCGCCATCGCGCCAGATCATTTCTTTCGAGGCGGCATCCGTCAGTACCTCCATCAGGCCACGCAGCATCATTCCCTTGAAACCTTCTGCATCGCAGAAATAGATGCTGGCCTTGGGGTTGGCCCTGTATTGAGCCACACGTATTGAGAACGTGTTGGTAGTAAAGTAGAAGGTTCTGATACCCTCACGCTTGCGTGGCTTCAACATAGCCTTGGTCCAGGGAAAACCGTCCTGGTCGACAGATGAGATGTAAGCGATTGACAGTTTATCGGCCATCTTCGCAATGAGCTCTTTAACGCCTGCCAAGGCAGGGTTGACATTCATGACTTCATCGTTACTGACATCCAACGTTTGGCGCCAACGCTTCAACAGGGGAAAGTACGATTTCATCATGCCGATATATTCCTCTTTGGTGATGGGTTTCTCCAACCCCTCGTTGACAGCGCCAATAAACTGCGCACAATGTTCGATCATCTCTTCCATCGTGCAGTCCTGCAAGAACTTTCCATCCCTGTAGCAGTACATGCAGTAATCTTCATTCTTACTGCCGTCGGCATTCGTGCCGAGGACATCCTCTGTTAGCGGCATGCCGCAACTCTGACAAAATCTCCGATTCATATTTCTTCATTTTTATATTTGAATTTACCACTAAGAATCCTTTTGCGCAGGCATTTTATAGCAGGCTTATAATTATTCTTCATATCCTAATTGTCCTGGCAGGCGGAGCTTTTCCTTCTGCGGGAAGGTCGCTTCGTAAGCCTCGAAGGCCTCAGGATTCTCGTCGGCCACGAAATAGCCCTTGGGTGGACAATAAGTTCCCTCACGATTGCCCCAATAGCCAGGAATCAGTTCTTGGGCAAGGAAGAATGGCACATCTTCATCCTTCGGCATATCATGATAATGAATATTGAGTTTGCTGGCCAAATCGAAACCTGCATGTTTGTAGAACCCGATATTGCCCTCCATCTGTAGCAGGCCGATGCCCATTTCCTTGGCCTTTATTAAGGCATAATTCAGAAGCTTCAGGCCGTAGCCCTTGCGCTTGTAGTCGGGGTGGATGCTAATGGGACCGAATGTCCATGAAGGAAAAGACCCACCCCCATCCCCTCCCTGTGAGTGAGGGGAGTCTAAAGCAATCTCGGCTTTCGAGAACATCACATGGCCGATGATGCGGCTGTCCACCTCCATCACCAAGTCAAGGTCAGGAATGAAATCTTGATTGGTTCTATACTGATTGAGCACGTAATGCTCTGTGCATCCCGGGCGATAGACGTTCCAGAATGCCTCTCTCGTAAGGTTCTCTACCTCACGATAGTCTTTTGGTTGTTCTAAACGAAT